>JAZNGX010000142.1:0-23437 GCA_045576675.1 Clostridia bacterium
AATACAGCGAAGAAGAAGACCGCTATGTTGCAAAACATCATCCCTTTACGATGCCTGTAGAAGAAGATATTCCGCTTCTTAAAACAGAACCCCAAAAAGTAAGAGCAAAAGCGTATGACATGATTTTTAACGGCACTGAGGTTGGTGGCGGCTCACTGCGTATTTTCAACACCGAACTGCAGCAAAAAATGTTTGAAGCCTTAGGCTTTACCAAAGAAAAAGCCTGGGAACAGTTTGGTTATTTGATGAATGCATTCCGCTACGGCACACCGCCGCACGGTGGTATGGCATACGGTCTTGACAGACTAATTATGCTATTAACACGCAGTGAGTCAATCCGTGATGTAATGGCATTCCCGAAGGTACAGAATGCATCAGAGCTAATGACAAACGCACCTGATGTTGTTGATGCAAAGCAGCTTGAAGAGCTTGGCATCAGCATTGTTAAAAATGATTAATTTATAAGAAACAATATTGCGTAGTAATATTACTATGCAATATTGTAATTCTTTTTTTGAAGGGGGAGAAACCGAGTGATTGAGGTTAAAGGCTTAACTAAAATATATGGAAAAAATATTGCTCTTAATAATGCAAGCTTTGAAATCGGCGATGGTGAAATCGTTGGTTTGCTTGGACCTAACGGAGCAGGAAAAACAACCACTATGAATATAATAACAGGATATCTTTCCTGCACATCAGGTACTGTTACAGTTGACGGATTTGATGTGTTTGAAAATCCAAAAGAGGTAAAGAAGCTTATTGGGTATCTGCCTGAAAATCCGCCACTTTATATGGAAATGACGGTGTGGGATTATCTGAGCTTTGTTTATGAGCTGAAAAAAGCAGAGCAGCCTAAAGACGAGCATTTAAATGATATTCTTGAAAAAGTAAAAATAACTGATGTAAAAAACAGACTTATAAAGAATCTTTCAAAAGGATACAAACAGCGTATCGGTATGGCTCAGGCTTTGGTAGGGAATCCGAAAATTCTTATATTTGACGAGCCAACGGTTGGTCTTGACCCACGTCAGATTAACGAAATCCGTGACGTGATAAAAGAACTGGGAAAAACAAAAACAGTTATTTTAAGCTCACATATTTTATCTGAAATCAGTTCGGTTTGCGAAAGAATTATCGTTATCAACAAAGGCGTAATTGCAGCTAACGACAGTCTTTCAAATATACTAAACGTTGTAAGCAACAAAAACAGACTTAATCTTTTAATTGAAGGCAACAGTGAAACAGTTCTGCCAGCACTGAGTGAGATTGAGGGGATATTTGAGGTTGCTGTTGTAAGCAACAGCAATGAGCTTACAAGATATGTTGCAAAAACAAACGGAACATTAACAGTTCAAAGAGATATTTTCAATAAAATGGCACAGCTTAACTGTCCTGTTCTGATTATGGAAAAGAAAACTCTTTCTCTTGAAGAGGTGTTCTTAAAGATTACTGAAAAGCCACAGATGAATCAGGAAATTACTGAGGAGGTTGAAGAAAACAATGAAAGCGATATTTAAAAGAGAATTTAAATCATATTTTACTTCACCAATCGGTTATATATTTCTGGGTTGTTCGCTGATTTTTTCAGGTATAGTTTTTTATATTGCAAATCTTGCATCACAAAGCCCTGATATGTCAACATTTTTCAGTATGCTTACATATCTTTATATCTTTGTGACTCCTGTACTTACAATGCGTCTTATTGCTGATGATTCCAAGAACAAAACGGATCAGCTTTTGTTGACTTCACCTGTTTCGGTATTGTCAGTTGTTTTAGGAAAATATTTTGCGGCAATGGCTCTTCTTGGTGTACTGTTACTTATATTATTGATATATCCTCTTGTTTTGCAGTTGTACGGAACTGTTCAGATGGGATATATTCTTAATATGTTTATAGGATACTTTTTACTGGGCGGTGCACTTTTTGCTATTGGCATATTTGTGTCATCATTGACTGACAGTCAGGTTACATCGGCAATTGTAACGCTTATTGTTATGTTGTTTATGTTCTTTATCATAGACGTACTTGTAAACTACATAGGCGTGCCGTTTATAGCGACAATAGTATCATGGTTTTCGATAATGAACAGATTTACAGGTTTTTATCTCGGATATCTGGACTTATCATCGGTAATATATTATATTTCGGTTGCGGCTGTTTTTGTTTTTCTTACAGTTCAGTCAATCGAAAAGAAAAGATGGAATTAGGAGGGTGTGCAAATGAAAATGTTTAACAGAAAAAAGATATTTTATAGCACAGGCTCCGTTATTATCAGTGTTATATTTATCGCAATAATATTGCTTTTCAATTTTGTAACATCAACTCTGACAGATAGATTTTCGTTGAAATATGATTTCACTGAATCAAAGCTGTATGAGCTTTCAGACGATACTGTTGAGTTTATGAAAACAGTTGATAAGCCTATTGATTTATATTATTTCGTAAGCGATATCACAATGACAAGCAATATAACAGAAACACTTGAAAAAATCGCCGCACTAAATAAAAATGTTGATTTTACGATGGTTTCTGCAGATAAAAACCCAACGCTTGCCCAAAGATTTACTACTGCCGATACAAAGCTTGGTATGTATACCATTGTTGTTGACGACGGCAAGAATTTTAAAACTATTGCTTATGAAGACTTTTTTGGATACAATCCGATAAGTCAGCAAAACGATATACTTATTGTTGAAAGCAAGATAATTTCTGCTATTAATACAATAGCACGTGACAAAAAAATAACGGTTGGCTTTACAACAGGTCACGGCGAGGATACTGCAACAGCAATGAAGGGCTTTTTGAGTGATGATAACATATCACACACAGATATAAGCCTTGTATCTGATGATTTTAAAGCTCAGTGTGACATAGTTTGCATTGCTGCACCTGTAACAGATTTTACTGCTGAAGAAATAGACAGACTTGATGCGTATATTAAAAACGGCGGCAAGGTGCAGTTGTATTTTACAATGAATTCAGAGCCGATGCCAAAGCTTTATTCATACTTAAATGAGTGTGGCATAGAGGTTGGCAATAATATGGTATTTGAAGGTGACTCTTCAAAGGTAATAGGAAACACTGCATATTGCTTTGCGGCTACTCTTGCAGAACACAATATTACAAACAATCTTATTGAAAATGGTGCATTGAATGTTGTTCAGATGTCACGAACAATTACACCTGCTTCTGAGTACAAAAACGGTTTCAGCTTAAAGACTTTGCAAAAAACCGGAAACAAAGCTGTGTCAAGAAGCATTATGACAGCTGAGGAAGAAGCTGCCGGTGAGCTTTCATTAAGCGTTATTGCAAGCTACAATAGTGAAGATGCACAGGGAGGAACACTTTTGGTATCAGGCTCATATGTATCCTTTGCAGGAGCGTATGCTGAGTACAATAAAGATTTGTATTTATCAAGCATTATCAGAATGACAGATTCTGAGGAAAGCTACAGTATTTCACCGAAGTTTTTATATTTAACAAGGCTTAACATTAGCCAATTAAGTATAATTCTGTGGATGATTGTTGTGATTTACGTATTCCCTGCTGCTATCTTTATAGCAGGCTTGTTTGTATGGTATAGGAGGAGACACTTATAATGGCAGAAAAAAATATTTATAAACAAAAAAGAATGATAAAAAATCTTATTATAGCAGTGGCAGTTCTTGTTGTTATGATTGCTGCTGTTGTGATGGTTATGAATATCCCTGAAAAGACTGCAGAAGAAAAGCTTGAAAGCAGTTCGGACTATGTAACACTTTACAAATGCGATTATGAAAAAATCAACAGAATCACTTTGGAAAACGAAAAAGGCACAAATGTATTTGTTAAAGAGTATGATGAATGGCTTTGTGAAAATGCTCCTGAGGTTGAGATTAGCGGAGATGACGTGTTGGCACTTGCAATGAATTTTGGTACTATCGTAGGTACTCTTGTTGAAGAAGAGGCACAAGATTTGACTGCATATGGGTTTGATACTCCTTCTGCTCAGGTTACCATTGAATTTAATGATGGTGCATCCAAGCAGTTTATACTTGGTAACAGCACTGCTACCGGTTCAGGATATTATCTGAAGCTTGCAGATGAACCTGCTGTGTATATTCTTGCACAGTACAGATGCTCGGATTTCTTCCTGTCATTATTTGATTTCAGAGACAGCGACGTTTTTACACCGGAATCAGAGGAAACAATGTCAGTTACAGTAACAAACAAAAACGGCGAGTTTAAAATTAATAAGTTTGATGCAGAAAATGCAAGTGCTACTGCACTGTTTATGTCAAACTGGCAACTTGTTGAACCCGGTACACTTGAGGGTAAGGACGAAAGCATTGAGCAGATATTATTCTCTGAAATGCAGCTAAAAACAACAGATTTTATTGCTGATGACAGTTCTATGTATGAGCAGTATGGCTTTAACGAGCCTACTTGTGTTGCAAGCTATAAGGATATTGACGGACTTGTAACAACAGTTACCTTCGGTAAAATGCTTGAAGGAAAGGTTTTTGTGAAAATCAGCGGTGCTGATTGGCTTTATATTGTATCAGCAAGTAATTTGTCAATTCTTGATGCTGATTATCTTGATGTATCATCAAATCTTGCTATGCTTGAGAAAATTGACAACGTTAAATCCGTTCACCTGTTCTACGACAATAAGAATCACATAATGTCAATTGATCGTTCTTCAGATGAAGAGTCATACAAGATTGGTAATCTTAATGTTGAAGAGGATGTTTTCAAGGATTTATATCAGAAGATTATAGGTGTTACCGTTGAAGGTGAGGTTGAAAATCCCGGAAGCGGTCAACATTTATGCTCTGTAACCTTTAATTATATAGATGACCTTGGTTCTAAAACAATTGATTATTATACGTATGAAGACAGATTTGCTTCAATTATTATAAATGGTGAGCTTAAGTTCTTTACTTCAAGAGATAAAGTTCAGAAAATTATAGATGGAGTTAATGAAATAATTAAATGAGAAAACAGTGGATATATAAGCAGAACAACAGTGAGCGTGTTAATGAAATCGCAGAAAAATACAATATTTCACCACTTGTTGCTTCTGTGCTGCAAAACAGAATATCAGAAATCGGTAACTGCCTTGACAGTGATTTCAACAGCCTGATAAATAAAATTCATTCTCCTTTTTTGCTAAATGATATGGAAGAGGCAGTTGTTGAAATAGAATCCGCTGTTTATAATGGTGACAGAATCACGATTTACGGAGATTACGATGCTGATGGAGTTACTGCAACGGCTATTTTGTACTTATATCTTGAAAGTATTGGTGCTGATGTTGATTATTATATTCCTGATCGTTTTGAAGATGGTTACGGAGTAAATGAAAATGCACTGAAAATGCTTTGCGAAAGAGGAACAAAGCTGATAATAACAGTTGATACCGGTATAAGTGCATATGAGCAGATAAAGTATGCGTATGAGCTTGGTATGCAGGTAATAGTGACGGATCATCACGAATGCCCTGAGCAGTTACCGGAATGCTGTGCGATAATAAATCCTAAGCGTAAAGACAGTACATACCCGTTTAAGGACATAGCCGGCGTTGGTGTTGCATTTAAGCTTGTGTGTGCATTAAATGATGGGGTATATGATATTGCCGAATCATTTGTTGACTTGGTGTGTATTGGTACTGTGGCAGATGTTATGCCACTTATTGATGAAAACAGAGCATTTGTTCAGATGGGCTTAAAGAAGCTTGCGTTGTCTGACAATGTCGGCATTAATGCCTTGCTGGAAAAGGTGGGGTATAGTGACAAACCGATAAATTCAAGCGTTGTTGGTTTTGCATTGTCGCCACGCATCAATGCTTGCGGAAGATTGTACAATGCCTCAAAAGCGGTTGATATGCTTATTACAGATGATGAAGAAAACGCCGCATCTATTGCTCAATGGCTTTGTGATGTTAACACACAGCGTCAGGGACTTGAAACAAAGATATACAATGAGGTTATAGAGATAATAGAACAAAATCAGCTGTACCGTGAACGTGTTATTGTTGTTGCAAATTCAGGCTGGCATCATGGTGTTATAGGAATAGTGGCATCAAAAATTACGGAAAAGTATTACAGACCGACCATTCTTTTAACTGTTGACGGTGATATTGCAAAGGGTTCATCAAGAAGCATAGAGGGCTTTGATATTTATGAAGGTCTTACTGCAGTTTCTGATAATTTAGAAAAATTTGGCGGTCACAGCCTTGCGGCAGGTCTTACTCTTAAAACAGATAAAATAGTAAGCTTCCGTCAGGCGATTAATCAGTATGCCGCTCAGGTTACAAAGAGAGAGGATTATATTCCCAAAATATATGTTGACAGTGTTGCTAAAGCAGAATGGCTTAACGAAGCCGATGTTGAACAGCTGTCATTGTTGGAACCTTTTGGCAATGGCAACAACACGCCAATTTTCGCTTTTAACAACGCAGTTATAGAAAACATCGGAGTTATGAGTGACAACAAGCATCTGAGGTTAAGAATCGGCATTGGCGGAGCAAGTGTCAGTGCAGTCGGCTTTGGAATGGGTAATTATTTCAGTTACTTAAGAATTGGTGAAACCATTGATGTTTGCGGCAATTTAGGAATTAATGAATACAATAATAACAGGAGTGTTCAGTTAATTTTAAGAGATATCAAAAAAGTGTCAAAGGAGGAGTAACGTATGCTTACGCCTGATCAGTCATTTGAAAAGTTAAAAGAAGCTATATTGAAATACAATCCTACAGCTGATTTGTGGCTGATTGAAAAGGCATACGCTTTGTCTGCTACTGCACATTCGGGGCAACAGAGAAAGTCGGGTGAGCCTTATGTTACACATCCGTTGGCGGTTGCACATATTCTGGCTGATATGGAGCTTGACTGCGGTTCGATTGCTGCAGGGCTTTTGCACGATACTGTGGAAGATACAATCTACAGTACAGATGATATAAAAGAAATGTTTGGTGAAGAAATTGCCTTGCTTGTTGACGGAGTTACCAAGCTTGGCAAAATCCCATACAGTACAAAGGAAGAGCAGCAGCTTGAAAGTATACGAAAAATGTTTCTTGCTATGGCAAAGGATATACGTGTTATACTTATTAAGCTTGCCGACAGACTTCATAATATGCGTACGTTAAAAAGTATGCCTGAGGCAAAGCAACTCGAAAAGTCTCACGAAACAATGGAGGTTTATGCCCCTTTGGCACACAGACTTGGTATGCAAAAGATAAAATGGGAGCTTGAAGATATTTCGCTTCGTTATCTTGACCCTATCGCGTATCACGAAATTTCTGAGGGCATTGACCAGAAGCGTGCTGAACGTGAAAAGTATTTAACTGAGGTTCAGGAGCTTATAAATTCAAGACTTGAAGAAATGAATATCAAGGCTCATATAATGGGCAGAGCAAAGCATTTTTACAGTATTTACAGAAAAATGTACACAAATAATTTGGAGCTTGACCAGATTTATGACCTGCTTGCAGTTCGTGTTATAGTTGACACTATTCCCGAATGCTATGAGGTTTTAGGTCTTGTTCACGAATTGTTCAAGCCTATTCCCGGCAGGTTCAAGGATTATATTGCAATGCCGAAAAAAAATATGTATCAGTCGTTGCACAACAGCCTGATTGGCCCGGGTGGTCGTCCTTTTGAGGTGCAAATACGCACGTGGGATATGCACAAGGTTGCAGAGGTGGGTATTGCTGCTCACTGGAAATATAAAGAAGGTGTTTCGGGAGAGTCGGATATTGACAACAAGCTTGAATGGGTGCGTCAGTTGATTGATATACACAAGGATATGTCTGATGCTGAAGAATTTATGCACACTCTGAAAATTGATTTGTTTGAAGATGAGGTTTTCGTATTCTCACCTAAGGGTGATGTGATTAATCTTCCTGCCAACTCAACGCCTATTGATTTTGCATATGCGATACACAGTGCTATCGGTAACAAAACGGTAGGTGCAAAGATAAACGGTAAAATTGTTAATCTGGATTACAAGCTTACAAATGGTGATATTGTGGAGATTATTACTTCTTCCACACCACACGGTCCCAGCAGAGACTGGCTTAAAACTGTTAAAACCTCTCAGGCTCGAAAGAAAATCAACGACTGGTTTAAAAAAGAGCATCGTGAGGAAAATATCATCCACGGTAAGGAGCTTGTTGAAAAAGAATTTAAGCGTAACGGTTTGCCATTGTCGTTGATTAAAGATACTGAAATCACAGAATCGCTGTTTAAAAAACATAATCTTTCTTCGCTTGATGACTTGTATGCTATAATAGGCTTTGGCGGCTTGCAAATTTCTAAGATTATAACAAGATTCAGGGGAGAGTATCATTCGCGTATTGATACCGCCGTTCCTGATAAGATGCTTAACGATGTTAAGCCAAAATCCAAAAAAACAAACAATTCCGGTATTATTGTAAAGGGAGTAGACAATTGTCTTGTTAAGCTGTCAAGATGTTGCAATCCTGTACCGGGTGACGAGATTATAGGTTATATTACAAGGGGCAGAGGTGTCTCAGTTCACAGAAAAGACTGCGTTAACGTTACAAACATCGCAAATGAGCCTATGCAACAGGGTGAAAGATTTATAGATGTAAGCTGGGATCACGGCAATGCGTCAAAATACGTTACGGACATACAAATTATTGCAAACGACAGAGCCGGTCTTATTATGGAGGTTGCAAATATTGTTTCTAATATGAAAATCAGTATGCACGCTATTAATGGCCGATTACTCAAGGACGGTCTTGCAAGCGTAATGATTACTGTTGAAGTCGGCGATAAATCGGATATTGATAAAATACTTAAAAATTTATGGAAAATCAGTGGCGTTACTTCTGTTGTAAGAAGTAAGATGTAGTTAGGTGAAAAATATGAGTATTAAAAGATTTGTGTTGGGTGAGTTGTCTACAAACTGCTATGTTATAAGTGATGATGAAACAAATGTTGCAGCAATCATTGACCCGGCAGGTTGCAATGAAAGACTTACAAAATATATTGATGAGGCACGGCTTGAAATAATATATATATTGCTTACGCATACTCATTTTGACCATATAATGGGTTGTGCGGAGCTTGTCAAAAGATATGGAGCTAAGGTGCTTATTGGAAAAGCTGAGGCAACGCTTATAGATACACTTAACAGTGGGTTTACCAATGAACTGTTAAGCAGTAGCGTAAAGGCAGATGAAACACTGTCTGAGGGTGATGTCGTAAATATCGGCACTATAAATCTTAACGTTATTGAAACGCCGGGGCATACGCCCGGTGGCATCACATTCTATACAGATGGTGTTATGTTTTCGGGCGATACGCTTTTTAAGCTGTCGGTTGGAAGAACAGATTTTTGTATGGGTGATTTTAATCAGCTTTCACAATCAGTTAAAAAGCTGTATAAATATCCCGATGAAACAGTTGTATATCCCGGTCACGGGTTTACAACAACAATTGGAAGCGAAAAATTATCTAATCCTTATGTGAAGGAGTAAAAGGTATGGAAAATCCATGGGGACTCAGCACGGGAATTCGTCCTGTGAAAATTGCACGTTGCAGGTTGAATGACGGTTGTTCAGACAGCAATATAATAGAGTATTATAATGAAAAGTATGAAGTATGCGAAGACAGAGCAAAGCTTTGCATCGAGATTGCAAAAAAAGAAATTAACATATTAAATACACTTGATGAAAAGGATATTTGCGTTTATATCGGAATACCTTTTTGCAAAACCCGTTGCCTTTATTGCTCGTTTGTGACGAACAGTGCGGAAAACAACAGCTACCTTAAGGCAGATTATATTAAAGCATTAGAAAAAGAAATCGTATATACAGCTGAGCTTATAAAAAAGCTTGGGCTGAATATAATATGTTTATACATTGGTGGTGGAACGCCAACAGCTTTAAGCTGTGAAGAGCTTGATACGGTAATTAAAAACTGTATAAAGTATTTTGATTTATCAAATATGCGAGAATTTACTGTTGAGGCAGGCAGACCTGATACTATTGACAGAGATGTTCTTGAAATGCTTAAAAGAAACGGTGTAACAAGAATAAGCATAAATCCGCAAACGATGAATGATAAAACGCTAAAGCTTATTGGCAGAAAGCATACCGCCGATGAAATAGTGCAGTCATTTAAGCTTGCTCGTGACTGTGGATTTGACAACATCAATATGGATGTTATAGCAGGCTTGCCGGGCGAGGGAATAGACGAATTCAAATACACCTTTGAACAGATTTTACCGCTTGCTCCTGAATCAATTACTGTTCATACTATGTGTATTAAACGTGGCTCAAGGCTTCACGAAACTCTTGGGGATTATTGCCTGACAGACGGAAGTGTTGTTTCAGATATGGTGGAATATTCTAAAAAGGTTTTAAATCACAACAGCTATCTGCCATATTATTTGTACAGGCAGAAAAACATTCTTGGTAATCTTGAAAACATAGGATATTCAAAATCGGGTTACGAATGTATTTATAATATTATGATAATGGAAGAGCTATCAACCATTATTTCGCTTGGCAGCGGTGGCGTCACTAAAGTTGTTGATCTTAAGGACGACCGCATAGAGCGTATATTTAATGTAAAGGAAGCAAAGGACTATATTTTGAGAATAGATGAAATGTGTCACAGAAAGGATTGCCTTCCTATGCTTATTTAAGTGAGGTATTATAATGAAGAACTGCGGAGCACTTTGTTGCACGGAAATACGAAATCTTTCGGTGGATGGTATACTTGAAAATATAAATATTCATATTCATTGTGGCGAGATTACTGCAATAATAGGAAGCAACGGTGCGGGAAAAAGCACCTTGTTAAAAGCTATAACCGGAGAAAGAAAGCATAAGGGTGAAATTTATTTTGCGGGTGAAAATGGCAGCACCATACCCGTTGTGGGTTATGTTCCGCAAAGTATGAGCTTTGACGGCGACTGCCCTGCAACTGTTGCTGATTTGTTTTCAAGCTGTGGTGCTGATATAAAAAGCGAGGTAGTTAAAAAGGCGGTTGAGGCTGTAGGAATAACAGAATACTTTGACCGAAAGCTTTCAAAGCTGTCTGGTGGCGAGCTGCAACGAGCTATGCTTGCACTTGCGTTGGTGCCTATGCCTAATCTTTTGTTGCTGGACGAGCCTGTGTCAGGGGTTGACAAAACAGGTACCGAAAAATTCTGGCAGATTATATCTGATTTAAGAAAGCAATATGATATGACCATTATCATTGTTTCTCATAGTTTGAATCACGTGAAAAAGTATGCAGACAGAGTTGTCTTACTGAATAAAAGAATTATTTCATATGGTTCTGTAGAAGAGGTTTTTGCTTCAAAAGAATATGCTGAAATTTTTGCTTGATATTTTTAGAAAGAAAAGACTTGACATTCGGACAAATATATGGTATATTAAATATTATCCGTGAAAAGGTCTTTTTTTTTGTGGATTAAAGTTCGTATTTACTTAATATGGAGGTATAAATAATGAGAGTAAAGATTACATTGGCTTGCACAGAGTGCAAACAGAGAAATTACGACACAATGAAGAATAAGAAGAACGATCCTGATCGTTTGGAAATGAACAAGTATTGCAGATTTTGCAGAAAGCACACAGCTCATAAGGAAACAAAATAATTGAGTTTTGGTGCATTGTAAGGCTCGTGGTATACGCAGTATGCTATAAAGCGGGCAGAAAGGGTTAGTGGTGCTGATATGTCAGAAAATAAGAAAAAGGCAAATCCCATTGTTAATTACTTTAAGGATGTTAAGGGCGAAATGAAGAAGGTTGCATGGCCTACATTCAAGCAGGTTAAAAACAATACAATTATTGTTATTGTTGCTGTTATTATTGTAGGTGCAATCATTGCTTTGCTTGACTTTGGTTTTGCAAAAGGCTTTGAATTCATTATTAATAAGCCTGAGCAGACTGAACAGGTTGAAGGTCAGACAGAAGATATTGTAATTGACGATGCTGAAATTGACGGCGAAGCTGTTAAAATTGATACTGAAGCAGCAACCGATGCCGGAGAAGCTGATGATGCTGAGGCCGGTGAGGAAGATGCAGAGTAAGGCAAAATGGTATGTAGTGCATACCTATTCGGGATATGAAAACAAGGTTAAAGCAAATCTGGAAATGACAATTGCAAATCGTGGTTTAGAGGAATACATTCTTGATATACAGATTCCTATGGAAGAAGTAGTTGAAATGAAGGATGACGAAAAGCGTGTTGTTACACGCAAAAAGTTCCCGGGTTACATTATTGTTAAAATGATAATGAACGATGAAACTTGGTATATTGTTCGTAATACCAGAGGCGTTACTGGCTTTGTTGGTCCGGGTTCAAAACCCGTTCCGCTTACTGAGACCGAGGTTGAAAATATGGGTATTGAGCAGCAGACAATTCTGCTTAATTACGGTGTTGGAGACAGTGTTAAAATTAAAGACGGTCCACTTGAAAACTTTATTGGTATCGTTGAAGATATCAGTATGGAAAAACGTAAGGTTAAGGTTGTTGTGTCAATGTTCGGACGTGAAACGCCCGTTGAACTTGACTTTAATCTTGTTGAAAATGTATAATATCGCCTAAGTGCGTTGTTATAACAACGGAAGAAATTACTTTATGTTATTAAAGTAATTTCAACACACCGTTTCAACCTCGAGGCGAGGTTATAGTGGGAGAAAATCTATTTTCGTTTGTACCACATCAATGTAAGTTAGGAGGTGTAAACTATGGCTCAAAAGGTAGCAGGCTACATCAAACTTCAGATTCCTGCAGGTAAAGCTACCCCTGCACCGCCAGTTGGTCCTGCATTAGGTCAGCATGGTGTTAACATTATGGATTTTTGTAAACAGTTCAACGAGAAAACTGCAAAGGATGCCGGTTTAATTATCCCGGTTGTTATTACAGTTTTTGCAGACAGATCATTTAGTTTTATTACAAAGACTCCACCGGCAGCCGTATTAATTAAAAAGGCATGCGGAATCGAAAGCGGTTCAGGCGTACCTAACAAAACTAAGGTTGCTGTTCTTAAGAAAGCAGACTTACAGGCAATTGCTGAGCAGAAAATGCCAGACCTTAATGCCGGTTCAGTTGAAGCGGCTATGTCCATGATTGCAGGTACTGCAAGAAGTATGGGCGTTACCGTTGAAGAATAATCTTCAACCAATTAAATACGTGGGAGGAAGAAGTGTTTCCGTTTGACCACAGGGAGGTTATAATATGAAAAGAGGTAAAAAGTATCAGGAAAGCGCTAAGCTTATTGATAGAACACGCCTTTATGACCCGGCAGAAGCAATTGAGCTTTTGACAAAAACTGCAAAAGCTAAATTTGATGAAACTGTTGAAGCTCACATTCGTCTTGGTGTTGACTCAAGACATGCTGATCAGCAGGTTCGTGGTGCTGTAGTATTGCCTCACGGTACAGGTAAAAATGTACGTGTGTTGGTATTTGCTAAGGGTGATAAGGCTACAGAAGCAGAGCAGGCAGGTGCTGATTTTGTTGGTGCAGAAGAGCTTGTTCCAAAGATTCAGAATGACAATTGGTTTGAATACGATGTAATCGTTGCAACACCTGATATGATGGGTGTTATCGGTCGTTTGGGTAAAGTTTTAGGTCCCAAGGGTCTTATGCCTAACCCCAAGGCTGGTACAGTTACAATGGATGTAGCTAAAGCGATTGCTGATATTAAATCAGGTAAAATCGAGTATCGTCTTGATAAGACAAATATTATCCACTGCCCAATTGGTAAAGCATCATTTGGTGCTGAGAAGATTGGTGACAACTTTAACACATTGTTGTCAGCTGTTATTAAGGCTAAGCCGGCAGCCGCAAAGGGTCAGTATTTGAAGAGCGTTACTATTACAACAACTATGGGACCAGGTATAAAGCTTAATCCCGCAAAAATTGATGGTTAATTTGCTTGACAAGTGACACTTTTTGTGTTATTATATTAAAGGTTTATGAATTTAAACCAATTTTTCCACAGACAGTCGGCATAAAAGTAAGTCCGACCGAGGAATACTGATTTACAAATTAATTGTATTTTTAGGTTCTTTGTCTGTGACGAAGAACCTTTTATTTGTTCCTCGTCAAACTTGTTATCAAATTAATTTTGTTGAAAGGAGGAAGTTATAAATGCCAAGCGCAAAAGTATTAGAAGCAAAGAAAAGTGCTGTTGTTGAGCTTACAGAAAGCTTAAAAAATGCTGCTGCAGGTGTTTTGGTTGACTATCGTGGTATCACTGTTGAACAGGATACAATTCTTCGTAAGAAGTTACGTGAAGCAGGTGTTGAATACAAGATTGTTAAGAACTCTCTTTTAAGATTCGCATCAAAAGAAGTTGGACTTGATGACCTTGACCCGGTTCTTCACGGACCTACTGCTATAGCATACCATTCAGAAGATATGGTTGCTCCTGCAAAAATCATTTCTGATTATGCAAAAGAAAATGAGGCAATTGAAATTAAATCAGGCTTTATGGAGGGAAAAGTAATTTCTCTTGATGAAGTTAAAACTCTTGCATCAACTCCTTCAAAGGATGTTCTTATTGCAAAGATTATGGGAAGTCTTACTTCTCCAATTTCTGCTTTGGCAAGATTGCTTAACACAATCGTTGAAGGCGGAACAGAAATTGCTGATTTAGTTGCAGCAAAAGCCGGTGAAGCAAAGGAAGAGGCTGCTCCTGCAGAAGAAGCACCTGTTGTTGAAGCTGAACCAGCTGCTGAAGCGGCTCCTGCTGAGGAAGCTGCACCCGCAGAAGAGGCTGCTCCTGCTGAGGAAGCACCCGCTGCTGAATAATAAAGATTATAATTATTTATTTATAGGAGGTAATTTAAAATGGCTAATGTTGAACAGATCCTAGCGGATATTAAAGAATTGAAATTATTAGAAGTTGCTGAATTGGTTAAAGCAATGGAAGAAGAGTTTGGCGTAACAGCTGCTGCTCCTGTTGCTGTAGTTGCTGCTGGCGGTGACGCTGGTGCTGCTGCTGCAGAAAAGACAGATTACACAGTTGTACTTGCTAATGCAGGCGCTGAAAAGATTAAGGTTATCAAGGTTGTACGTGAAATCACAGGTCTTGGCTTGAAAGAAGCTAAAGATTTAGTTGATGGTACTCCTTCAAACGTTAAAGAAGGCGTTGACAAGGCTGCTGCTGACGAAATCAAAGCTAAGCTTGAAGAAGTTGGCGCAACTGTTGAACTTAAGTAGTTTTAACTTAAAGTTACATTTAAAACCGCACCAAAAGGTGCGGTTTTTGTCATTTTTTTAACAAAAATGTTGTATGGCTATTGACAACACAATAAAAATGTGTATAATATAAATATACTCTTTGAAACCTTTAGAATGAAAAAACTGAAGGTGGAGGGTACTCCGGAGAATCTCATTTTAATGAGTGCCGAAGGTGCAAGGCTGGATTTCAGCTGAATCTCTCAGGCAAAAGGACGGAAGTTAATTCATCGGTTTTGATGAATTTTGTCTGCTTGCATGAGAGTCCGGCAATTCTTGCCTGACTCTTTTTTATTTTTTTTAAGGAGATGTAGTAATGGGTATTTTAGGAACAATTGAGCATTACAATGGTATTATTAATACTTTTGTATGGACAACCTTAGGACTTGTGTTGCTTATTAGTACAGGCGTGCTTACAACTATCGTAACAAAGTTCTTTCAGGTAACACACATTGGTATGTGGTGGAAGCATACTATCGGCAGTCTTTTCCACAAGGATGTTATCGGTCATTCAAAAGACAAGGCATCTATTTCACCTTTCCAGGCACTTTGTACCGCTTTGGCAGCAACTATCGGTGTTGGTAATATTGCCGGTGTGGCAGCGGCTATCTGTATTGGTGGTCCAGGTGCAGTTTTCTGGATGTGGGTTGCAGCATTTTTTGGTATGATGACAAACTATTCTGAAAACGTTCTTGGTATTTTCTACCGCAGAAGAAATGTTGAGGGCGAATGGTCTGGTGGTGCTATGTACTATCTGCGTGATGGTCTTGGTGCTAAAAAAGGCTGCAAGCAGGTTGGTAAGATTCTTGCAGTTCTGTTCTCAATCTTTACTTTGCTTGCTTCATTTGGTATCGGTGCTATGGGTCAGATTAATAAAATCGTTGTAAATATTGAGTCTGCATTTAAAATTAATGCTTTGGCTAGTATTGAACTTTACGAAGGTGTTTCTGTTTATTCTGTAGTTCTTGGTGTAATTTTAGTTGTGATTGCTGCACTTATAACACTTGGTGGTTTAAAGAGAATTGCAAACTTTGCTGAAAAAGTTGTACCTTTTATGGTTGTTTTGTTTGTGGCAGGCAGCTTGGTTATAATTGCGGTTAACTACGCAAACATCATTCCTGCTTTTAAAGCAATCTTTGTTACTGCGTTCAAGCCTATTGCTGCAGCAGGTGGTGTTGCCGGTGCGACAATTTCTGTAGTTATTCAGCAGGGCTTTAAACGAGGCGTATTTTCAAACGAAGCAGGTCTTGGTTCATCTGTTATGGTACACTCTAATTCCAATATTAAGGAACCTGTAAAGCAAGGTATGTGGGGCATATTTGAGGTTTTTGCTGATACAATGGTTGTATGTACAATGACTGCTTTGGTTGTTTTAACTTCAGGCGTATATGACCTTGCAACAGGTGTTGCGGCAGGCTCTGATGCAACATTGGTTGCCAATGCCTTTAACTCTGTATTTGGATTTGCAAATATAGGTGAGAAGTTTATTGCAATTGCTATACTATTATTTGCGTTTACTACCGTTCTTGGTTGGGATCACTATGGTTCAAAGGCTTGGGAATACTTGTTTGGAACAAAGTCTGTGCCTGTATATAAGGTGATTCACCTTGTGACAATTATGTTTGGCGCGTTATTGACATCATCACTTGCCTGGGATATTTCAGATACATTTAACGGTCTTATGATGATACCTAACCTTATTGGTGTAATTGTTCTTTCGGGAACTGTATATAAGATTACAAAGAATTACATAGACAGAATTGTTAAGAAAAAGGATATTAAGCCTATGCTTTCTGCATTTGAAGATGTTCAGGCAGCACAGGAAAAAGCAATTAATGAAGAATAGAATTAAAACGGCTGTGGAAATGATTTTCTACAGCCGTTTTCAGTTGGTTTCTTTGAATGTGGAAAACGCTTCCGTTAAAACTTCAATCGGTGGTTAATACATAATATTAATTTTTTATTTCTTTTATAGATTTTTTTGTTTTTATATGTTATACTGATGCAAAAGGAGTGTAATTTTATGGCACAGGCGTTGTATGACTTTTTTCTTGGATGGACAAGTTATGCTTTTATGAAAAATGCTTTTATTGCAATTTTGTTGATTACACCGGTTTTTGGATTGCTTGGAAGTATGATTGTTAACAATAAAATGGCATTTTTTTCTGATGCACTGGGGCACAGTGCTTTAACAGGTGCAGGTATAGGTGCGGTTCTGGGAATTTCAATGGTAGATGTGTCAATGGTTATATTTTCTGTTATATTTGCTGTTGGCATTGTTGCTATAAAATATGCAGGAAAGGCGGCTATGGATACAACTATCGGTGTGTTTTCTTCAGTTGCTGTTGCACTTGGACTTGTGTTGCTTTCGGGCGTTGGATACAACAAATATTCGTCTCTTATAGTGGGTGATATTTTAAGTATAACGCCAAACGAAACCATAATGCTTGTTGTATTGCTTACTGTTGTTATTGTGGTTTGGGGTTTGATGTACAAAAAGCTTATTCTTGTAAGCGTAAGCCCGTCTATTGCAATCAGCCGAGGAGTAAATATTATTGCTGTTGAGATGATATTCACTGTTCTTATCGCATTTGTTGTTACCGTTTCGATTAAGTGGGTTGGACTTCTTATTATTAATTCTTTGTTTATTTTGCCTGCTGCATCTGCAAGATTGATTTCAAAGAATATGAGACAGTATATTGCTATGTGCATTGGTATTTCGTTGGTATGCGGCGTTGTGGGTTTGTTTACAGCTTTTCATGCAGGTACACCAGCCGGTGCTACGATTTCTTTGTATTGCGGAGTTTTGTATTTTGCACTTTTTGTTATAAAGAAAAGGAGTTAGAATATGAAAAAAGCTTTTGTTCTGATATTTATGCTTTTGTTTTGCCGTGTTGCGTTTTGTAATGCAGATATTGCAGAAAATGCGGCAAAAATCATCAGGCTTGAAGAGTATAATACATATGATTGTGTTTTTGAAAACGGAATGTATCATATAAAATATTATTTTGACGGCTATGAAAAAGAAGTAACGGCCAATGAATATGGAATTGTTACAAGCTATAATAAGATTTATAAAAAAAACAACACTAAAGGATTGCCTGAAATCAGCAAAAATGATGCAAAAGGCAATGCAACTGTTTTTGTAACCACAGCTGCGGCTGATATAATGCCTGAAATTGACCTCAGTACAGCTGAGGTAACATACAATAATGACTTTAAGGTTGTGTTTTATCGTAAAACAGGCGGCATAGTATTTGACAGGAATTATCTTTCTGTCGGCGTAGACGGCAATAGTGGTGAAATTATCAGTTACGCAAGGGTTTTTGATAAAAGCATTGAATTTACAGATTTTGAAACTGTTGTCAGTCACGATGAAATTATAAAACGTTTTAAAGCTACCAACGGACTTGAACTCAGATACAATAAAAAAATGGTTAATGGTGTTGCGGTTGCGTATCCTGTTTACTGCGTTAATCCTGCGGAGTATTTCAATGCTGTAACCGGTCATACAATTGAAAACACTGTTCCTTTAACATATAAAAACTATTTTGATGTTACATCAATGTATGAAAAATCCATAACCGGCGGATATGAAGCTGCAAGTATTCTTACTGTTCCTGAAATTATAAGCAGCATACGTTCTATTGAAGAGCTTGGTATAACAAATGAATATTCTGTTGAGCGTGCAAGATATTTGAAAAATGATAACGGGAAATTTTTGATTGTTCTTGATTTTGTTAAAAATAACGATACGTTGGCGATTACAGTTGATGCACAAACAGGGGTTATTTGTGAGCTTAACGGTGTGCCTTCCGAAACTGATTTGGAATTAACGGATGAAGAAGTAAAAAACATAGTGCTTAATTATGTTCAGAAACATATGGGCGAGTATTATAAGAATATGCGTATAAGCTCTGTCGATTATGGTAATGTATCAGCGTTTTTGTTTGAAAGACTTGTATCGGGAATTCCGTTTAAAAGCAACGGATTATGCATTGCTGCAGATAAATCGGGGAATATTACCAATATATCATTTATGTGGGAGGATATTGACTTCCCCTCAACTGAAAATATTATTCCGGTTGAAGAAGCCTATAAGGTATTTGAGGAAAAGTGTGATTTTAAATTAAGGTATCATTTGCATAATAACAGATATATTCCTGTGTATGCATTAAATCCGCTGACTTCAGGCATAATTGATGCAGTCAGCGGAAATATTCTTACTTATGACGGCAAGGTAATGCAACCTAAAAAATACCTTGCTTACGTTGATCTCAACACACATTATTCAAAAATGTATGTTGAAAAAATGGCGGATTGTGATATTTATGTTTCAAGAGGCAATGTTGCGTTGGCAGAGCCTATAATACAAAAGGATTATCTGCTTTTGATTTCAGCATATTTGCCGTCAGGCAAACCGATAATTGAAAATTTTGGTGATATTACTGACGGTCAGCTTGAGATGCTTTATAATGCTTTTATTACAGAGGGGGTTATAAAAGCAGAAGAGGTAGATTATGAAGGCTATGTAACGCGTGAAAAAGCAGTGGAATATCTTATAAAAACAATAGGATACGGTGATGTGGCAGATGCAGGTGAAATATTTTTAAGCCACTTCAGCGACATTGACAAGGCAGAAAGCACTCTTGTTGGCTATATTGAGCTTGCGCGTGCAATGGGATTGATTAATGGTAACGGCACTGAATTTATGCCTAAGGAGTATCTTTCAAATGGTGACAGTTTGATACTGATTTATAATTTTTTGTCAGGCAGGTAATAGAATGAATGCAAAAGATATAGTGTATGAGCGTTTTATAGCTCCTTTGAAAAACAAAAAAACAGGCAACGTAGGTGTGGAGCTTGAGTTTCCTTTGATTAACCTTAACAAACAGCCGATTGATATCAGCTTTGCAAAAGGATATTTTGAGCATTTGCTTAAAACCGGATTTGAGTGTGAAGAATGTGATACAAATGGGTTTCCGGCATTTGTTGTAAATAAGTATGGCGATGTTGTGTCCTTTGATAATTCATATAACAACATTGAATTTTCGATGAATTATGGAGATGACCTTAATAAAATTGCCGACAGGTTTTATCAGATGTACAGGGATGCCTCGAAATATTTTGCTCAAAAGAATTATATAATTGCAGGAATTGGTTCTAATTTATATAAAGAATATATTGAACAGGCACACGTCAGCTATCCCGTGTATAATATGGTTGATGAGTTTTTGCACAAGTATGATAATGATAACACACACACTTATCCCGATTTTCCTGCATATTTATCGTCTGTGCAAACTCATCTTGATGTTGAGGCAGAAGCAGTTCCAATGGTTGCAGACTTATTTGCTAAAATAGATTTTTCGATGGCATATATTTTTGCAAATTCGTTGTCCTTTGACAACACGGAGCATTTGTGCTACCGTGATTATTTGTGGGAGAAAAGTGCGTTTGGTCTTTTGAACAACAATACTGGCAGCATTGATGTCCCTTATGAAAATCTTGACGGCCTGGCAAAAAGCTATTTGGAAAGATCTTTATTTAACAGGATGAGAAATGGCAAATATGAGATTTTTGAACCTGTTTCAGTTGAAGAATATTATACGCGTGATGATGCACTTGCAACTGATATACATCAATTTTTGTCATTCAGAAATATTGAGGTTACTGCCCGCGGTACTGTTGAAGTACGAAGCACCTGCACACAGCCTCTGGCAGACGCGTTTGCACCGGTTGCCTTTTATTTGGGCATTGCAAACAACTTTGAATATGCCTTAAATATCGTTAATGAGTTTTTTGAAAAGTGTGGCATTACGCAGAAAAATTCTGAATTAAGGCATATGGCAATAAAGGGAATATTGCCTGATAATATTTCAGAGGATGCGTTAAAGAGCTTCTTGAAATCGCTGATAGATATATCGGTTTCGGGTTTGCAAAAACGTTCAAAGAATGAGGAAAGCTTTGTGTTGTCGCTATACGACAGAGCAGAAGCGTTAATGTGTCCGGCAAAGATGATTAAACAAAGGTTGTCACGCGGCGAAAGCCTTGAAGCAATTATAAAAGAGTTTTCAAAAAATTAACTTGTATATTATTTGTATTTATGTTACAATATAGAAAGAAAGGAAATGCTTGCTTTTATGAAGATAATCGGAGTGGATTTCGGTGAAGTAAGAACTGGTATAGCTGTAAGTGATGTTCTTGGAATTACTGCACAGGGAGTCGGTACTGTTTATGGAAGAAATCCTGAAAAGGTAGCTGAAAAGGTCGTGCAGTATATTGAGGAGTATAATGCACAGCTTATAGTTGTTGGCTTGCCGAAAAATATGGATAATTCCATAGGCTTCAGAGGGGAGGCAACACTTTCGTTTGTTGAAATACTTAAAACAAAAACACAGTGTGAAATTGTACTATGGGACGAAAGACTGTCAACTGTCAGTGCAATAAGAACTCTGAATGAAACAAATACAAGAGGTGAAAAACGAAAGGCAGTGGTTGATACTGTTGCCGCTTGTATTATTTTACAAAACTATCTTGATTTTAAAGGAGGAGCAAAAAATGAGTGAAGAAATGAAGAATGATAACATTATCGAATTAACAGATGAAGAAACAGGTGAATCAGTGCTTTTTGAGCATCTTGATACAATTGAACATAACGGCAAAGAATATTTTGTATTAACTGATTATTATGAAGAGCCGCAGGAAGAAAGCGATGTTTATGTGATGACAATCGTTGTTGATGATGAAGGTGAAGAAACACTTGAAATCGTTGAGGATGATGCTGAGGTTGCTGAAATTTTTGCAATGTTCAAAGAACGTGTTGGCGACGAATTTGAGTTTTTAGATTAATAGGTTAAGTAATACAAAGCAGATGTTGTAGAATGTCTGCTTTGTGTTTTTTGGCACGCCCGAAGGGATTCCCCTAAAGGGCCGGTCGAAAAGCCTTGATCTGCCACCGGCAGCGGCTTTTCTCCTTTGAATCCCTTGAAAAACAAAAAAGATAACCCTTACCTGCGGTAAGAATTATCTTTTTGGCACGCCCGAAGGGATTCGAACCCCTGACCTTTTGGTTCGTAGCCAAACACTCTATCCAGCTGAGCTACGGGCGCATCTCGCAACGACAAATATTATAGCATAGTTTTTTTGAAAAAGCAAGTGTTTTTTCAAAAAATATTTATAAAAATATGTATTGATGTGCAAGTGATAATAAAAAAGGACGTGGATTGTATGATATATTCAAACGTAACAGAATTAATAGGAAGAACGCCGTTATTAAGTCTTGAAAATTTCAGCAGAGAATATAATATCAAAAAACCTTTGCTTGCAAAGCTTGAATATTTTAATCCTGCAGGCAGTGCAAAGGACAGAGTTGCATTATATATGATTGAAGCTGCTGAAAAAGAGGGAAAGCTAAAGCCCGGCACTGTTGTTATAGAACCCACAAGTGGCAATACCGGAATTGGTCTTGCTGCTGTTTGTGCACAGCGTAGTTATAAAATAATCCTTACTATGCCGGAAACAATGAGTGTTGAAAGGCGAAAGCTGTTAAAAGCATACGGAGCTGAAATTGTGCTAACAGATGGAAACAAAGGAATGTCAGGTGCTATAGAAAAGGCTGAAGAGCTTGCTAATCAATTTGAAAGCAGCTTTATACCGGGGCAGTTTGTGAATATGGCAAATCCGCAAGCTCACCGTGAAACAACAGGTGTTGAAATATGGGAGGATACCAAAGGCGATGTTGATGTATTTATTGCAGGAGTAGGAACTGGTGGTACAATAACAGGGGTTGGCGAATACCTTAAAGGTAAAAATCCTAATATAAAAATAATTGCTGTAGAGCCTTACGATTCACCACTGTTGTCTGAAGGCAGGTTTGGGTCACATGGATTGCAGGGAATAGGTGCGAATTTTGTTCCTGAGATTTTGAATACCAAAATTTATGACGAAGTTATCACTGTGAAAACAGAAGATGCATATGCTGCAGGCAGAACAATGGCACATAGTGAGGGTGTGTTAGTCGGAATATCGGCAGGTGCGGCATTGCATGCGGCGGCTTTACTGTCTTCAAAAAAAGATTTTACAGATAAAAGTATAGTTATACTGTTGCCTGATACCGGTGAAAGATATTTATCTACGACAATGTTTGATAAGTCGGATCGTAGCCATGTCGTTCTGTGAGCCAAGGAGTTGATTTATGACATTGTCTTCCTAAGACCGCTT
>JAZNGX010000143.1:0-2905 GCA_045576675.1 Clostridia bacterium
TTATGACAGTGATATTGGCACTTCTTATGCTGCCTAATACTATGGGAATGGTGCCGTTGTACAAAACCATCATTGATTTTCCTATCATTCATGTTAATATGTTAGGAACATTTTGGCCATTGTGGATTGCGGCTGGTGCAAATTGCTTTTACATTTTGTTGTTTAAAAACTTTTTTGACACTATTCCTTCATCTTATGTCGAAGCTGCAAAAATTGACGGTGCAAGCAACACAACTATATTTTTTACAGTTATTTTACCATTAAGCTTGCCTATTATTATGACAGTTTCAATTTTCTCAATTAATGCTTCGTGGAATTCATTTCTATGGCCGTATCTTGTATTAACAAAAGAAAAATTACACACAGTGTCTGTATTCTTATTTACACACAGAGGTGCCGGTCTTGCAATGGATAAATTTATGATTTTGATTACGTTTACTATAATACCACCTTTTATTATGTATTGCTTTTTACAAAAGCACATAATTGGAGGTTTATCGGTTGGCGGAATTAAGGGATAGGAGGATGATATTTTGAAAAAAGCAACTATATGGTTAACACTTGCTTGTTTGCTCATTGCGTTAATTTGTGAACCCTTTATTATATTTGCTGAAGAAAAAGATGATCCCGAAGGTCCTGAGTACGGCGGACAACACTCGGTACTTGAAGGTCTTGAAGGTGTAATCAGTAGTGATAATATAATGGAAGATGAACGCTTGGGTGCTCCCGCAACCGAAGAAAACAGTGTTATGATCGATTTCAGTAATTTTGAAATGCGTAATGTAGCATCGTATGCGTATTTAAACGGACAGTTTTCCAATGTCAAAAAGAAGGGCAGACAAGGTATCAGATTTACAAAAGATACTGAAGGTCTTTATTTAGCTATTGATATTGATGATGATTTTTTATATGAGCCTCGAGGTGTAGAGGTTCGTGTTGATGTTGATTATTTTGATGAAGGATACGGAAAATTCTCTTTGAATTTCAGTTCATCTGATATTAATCACGACTTTAATACTGATATTGTTCAGCTTAACAATACTATGGAATGGAAAACGCATCACTTCTATATAAAGAATTTTGCGGCAAGAAACACCTGCTTTAATGCGTATGATATTGTTCTTTCAGAGTGGACATTAAATATGCTTCGCTCCCCTGAGGACGTAAGCTTTGGTAATATTGTTGTTGTAAGGCTTCCGCAACCAATGCTTAATCCAATAGTTGATACACCATACGTTGGAAATATACTCAGCAGAAAAGAAGAATGTAAATTACAACTCAATTTGCACAATAACTATGATGTTCCTGCTCAGGCAACTGTTCAAGCAGAGGTGTATGATTTTTGGGGTAAGCTTGTAGATACCCAAAGCCTGACCTGCTCTGTTGATGAAAAAGGCGGAGTATTAGATATTAAACCCAATATATCTAAGATGGGATTATACACGTTAAAAACAACCATAAAAGCAACAGATGAAAATGGTAAAACATATACAGGTACAACGGATGACCAATTTTCAATTACAGATAAGTTTTTGCCGGGTGAAGAAAAAATCAGGGATTATGGAATGTCTACTCATTGGTGGCATTATTCAAACGATGAAAAAGACAGAGAATTTTTAGAAGTATTGGATTCTACCGGTGTTGGTATGATACGTGATAATATGCTTTGGGCTTCGGTTGAAACTTCAAAGAAAGACTTTAAAATGTATAATGATGCATTGGTATATCATGATGTAGTAGCATTAGGCGTTGACCCGCTGATTGTTGCAGGCCCTGCAAATCCAATATATTATGACTTTGAAGGGTTAGCTTACAGAGGTCCGCAATTAGGTGATGAGGAATCAATTCAGGGATATGTTGATTATGCAGTTTGGATAGCAACAGAACACAAGGACCTTAAATACATTGAAATATGGAATGAATGGAATAATACCGGTCGTCCGGCATCTGAATATATTGAAACACTTTTAAAGCCTGCATATACTGCAATAAAGAAGGTAAGACCTGATATTACAGTAATTGGCGGTTCTTCGTCAATGTCATCTGTTGCATGGAATATAGATGCTTTTAAAGCAGGTGCAGGCGATTATTGTGATGTATGGAGTCTTCATCCTTATGACTTCGATGGTTGTTTTCGTAAGTATAAATATTATGACGATTTGAAAGCAATAAGAAACGCAATGGCAGAAGCGGGTCATGGTGATATGGAAGTTTGGCTTACAGAGTTTGGTTGGGCGACATCAACACAAAAGCGTGGTGTTAGCTTAGAACACTGTGCTGCATACGCTATTGAAGCTTATGCAATGGCTAAGGGAGACGGACTTGCTGAACGTATATGGTGGTATGACCTTATGAATGATGCTGCATTGGGAAATAACAACGAAAATATGTTTGGTATAGTTCAGTATTATGGTGATGTCGACCCATGGGTTGCTAAGCCGACTTATGTAGCTATTACTTCTATGCTTAGATTATTAGGTCACGTTGAAGCTATTGATAATTTAAAATTAGATGACGAAACATATATCTATCGTTTTAAGAATGAAAATGATAATAAACAGATAGCGGTTGCATGGTCTGACGGAAAAAATAAAAGCCTTAAGGTTGATTTGGGTACACCAACCGTAGAACTTATGGATATGTATGGCAACGTTATTGAAACTTATAACTCTGCTGATGGTAAGTATAATTTTGGTGTTAGTGATATGCCTATATATATTCGAGGTAATATGACTAAGCTTGAGGTTGTTGAAGATACTGATATTTCCGTTAATGCAAATTACTTTGAAGTAGCAATTAATGAACAGGTTACTTTTGAGGTTACTGATAAGCAGGGACGTGAAATAGAACTTGATGTTGACACTAAGTTAGAGATTGTTAAAAACGAGGGAGGTACTTTAGTATT
>JAZNGX010000144.1:0-5131 GCA_045576675.1 Clostridia bacterium
ATCGCAGCAATAACAGTATATGAATTTGAAGCGTTGGAATATAGCTTTCCTTTTATTGTTGTTTCATCAACTGATACAACACTTACCTTACCGGTATCCTCGTCAATTGGTGTAAGTGTTACATTATCCAGCCATACAAAACCGTTGAATCCGTTATTCAGCGAAAGCTTAAACCTGAAATTATTATATCTGACTAGTTCTGTAAAGTCAATAACAGTCTTATAATCCACCCAATTTTTAACCGGTACAACACTGAATTTTTCAACCTCGGTACCATCATTAGCATATATTATCAAATTAACGATGCCCGGATTTGATTTTTCAGATTTTATGCGAGCTGAAAGTATGTATTTTTTTGTATAATCCACATTCATTAGCGGCGTTGGTGCTAAGACATAACCACTTGATAACCTGATACTTTTTCCTCCTGAATATGATACATCATAGTCGTGAAACTGCGTTGTATTCTTGTTTGGCAAATGCCAGTCATTTGCCTCAACATACGAATCAGGAATTACGTTCCCATCAAGTGCTGACATTTCAGCTTCAAAGGTTTTTACAAATTTGAAATTATCTATGAAAATATCTGATGTACTGTATGAACCAATTTCAAGCTTTACAAATTTGGTGTTTGCTTTAAATATATCAGGTGTCAGTGTAAAGCTTATTTGCCTCCAGTCTGTTTGTTCCATAATGTGATTAATAACCGGAACTGCGTTTTCAATCATAACCTCCTCATTCTCACCACCGTAACAACGCAACCGGATGTAAAACTTACCTTCACCTTTTACGTCAAATGAAACAGTATAGCTGTTACCAGAGTCAATTTTGATAAACTCAGGTGTACGCACAAGCCCACCTCTCATAAGCTTTAATGAGCTATTTCCATCTGTGTGGTCAGTAGAATATGAATAAGAATTATTTATACTTTCCCACAGATTTTCTTCGAAGCTGTTATCTGCTACAAGATTTTCTTTTATATTTCCTTGTGGTATACGAATACGTCGCAGCTCCACATCATCTAACCATACATTACCTGAAAAACCTTTTGGTACATACAACCAGACATCAAACTTCTCACCAATATGTACGTCACCAATGTCAACAACAGTTTTAAACTGTGCCCAATCGGTATCAGGCTTTAAAATCATTTCCTGAGTCCACGAGTTGCCGTTTGACCATATAACAAGGCTTACAGTGCCACAATTTGGATTATCTGTTTTAAGCCATGCACTAAGTATATATTTTTCGCCTTTTCCCACAACAAAATCGGGAGACGGTGACTCAACATAATTATCACCAATATCATCGGTTGTCCCTATTATTTTTATACTTTGACTGCCGCTGTTAGCAACAGTATTGTCGTACATCTGATAGCTTGAATTTGGTAAATTCCAGGATTCTTCCTCCATTGAACTGTCAGTAATAAGATTGTCCGCATATACAGAATTCACAGCCTCTGTCGTAAACTCAAGCCGTGCTACGGATTCTCCCTCAGCAGAAACATTTAGTATGATTGAATTCATAGAATCATTGTTGCATTCAGGAACACTGAATAAAAGAACGTTGCTTTTATCTGCACTTAGTGTTATATCAGAATTAATCCACTTCCAGCCGTAAGGAAGCACAGGAGCTACAGTCATTTCTTTTCCTGAATAATCAGCATTCACCTCAATAACAGCATAACAAGTTTCTCCATTACGGCAAGCCTTTGAATAGTCTACGAGTTTTAACTTTGTATCTATAATATTTTCCAAATCACCTATTATAAACATAGGCTCACGTGTAACTGTAAGCTGAATTTCACCATTTTCACTGCTTGCTTTTAGCTTATTGCCATTCATATCATAAATTACAGGTGTGTCGTTGAACCGTAAACTGATATCTTCTCTTGCAGTATTAGTCCACAACACGAACACATTGCTGTCATCAGCATTTTTAAGCTTATGTATTTGAACATTTCCGCTTACAAAATATTCCTCATACTGTGCATTACCAAGCAATGATATAGCACTGTCAAACGTTACATATGACAGCTTTGCACTGTTTGCTCCTTTATTGCTCCACGGAGAACGTATCATACCAAATTTATCTTCCGGAATGTATTGTTGCTCCGCGAGCTGATATATAAACAAAACATCATTAAAGCCATATTTTGCCTGCATTTTTTTATTCAGCACATACAGGCGTATGTTGGATATTGCATTTTCTCTGTCATGCATCGGTCCATACTGAGTATTTTCTTTTTCCTGTATGCCTACCTCGCTGTGAAATATTGGTCTGTCTGCATATTTGTAGTCAGACATAATACTTCTGAATTCATCAACTGCACCTTCAAACAAATTATTATCATCAGGCATAAGCGGATTTGTGTATGGATGCATACCAATTATATCGCAGTAATTAAGTGCACCTGTTTTGCAATAGGTTTCAAAACGCTCACGACCTTTTCCAGCAACAACACCAGCCATTCCTTCTGTCATAACTGCAGCATCAGGCATTATTTCCTTTACCGCTTCATAAGCCGTCTTTATGACATTAACATAATGCTCATTAGAAACATGAGTAGAATTGCTTTGCCCTCCACTATACTCATTCCACACCTCAAACACTACATCATCTGAAGTATATCCAACATCTTTCATATATTGCACTATAAATGTTACATAATTTTTCCAGCCTTCAAGCTGAGCAGTCGTTACAGGCACCTGAGCAATAGTATCCATATCATAAAACGTATTGCCGAACCCCAAAAGCACAAGTGCTTTCATATTATTCTCTTTAATCGCTTTAGCTGTTCTGCGTATTCTTTCGGTATCAGCAAGCTTACCTTTGGTTGTTTCAATACTCTCCCATCGGTATTCATCTCTAATCCAACCGCAACCTGCCAGAGCCATCGTTTCAAAATAAAGCTCCGGCCCCGCATTGAAATAAGATAATCTGCCGCAGTGTGATACTGTACCAAAATCTGACGAAATGTTATCAGAATTGTCCTGCATTATTATAGCAAAGCTTGTTTCCTTTTTCAGTACCACATCACCTGCTGTAATATCAAGCTTTAAGCTATACGCACCACAATCAGTTATAGGAAGTATTAGTTCATACTCTTTATCAGAATTTGCAGCAAGCTTATAGCTTACTGTACCTGAATATTTTGGTGAATTATAATCATCAGTAACTTTGTAATTTACACAGATAGATTTTTCTTCATTTGTTCTATTCTGACTGGCAAGCAGAACTTTAGTTTCTTCTCCCTTGATAAATATATTTCCAAAACGTGAGAAAACAGGCTCTATTGCAAAATCAGCTTCCTTTAGTGTAACATCATCAACATATACCTTACCTGTAACGTTGCCTTCCAGATATAAATATACTTGCAGCTTATTTGTGTTTTCTGAAAAAGAGCTGCCGTTAAAAGTGTACGAAAGCTTTTTCCAATCGTGTGTGCCGCCTGTTGCACAAAGCGAACGCTGCTTAGGATTTGGAGTACCGTCTTTATAAAGCCAGTCTGTGGCGGCAGATGAAGCAATACCCAAAACGCCTAAAAAGAAACCATTATCAGAACTTAAATTCTCACTTTTAACCCAAGCAGAAAGCTCATAGGTCTTACTGCGGTCAATGGAATCAGATAAATAATAAGCATGTTGCTCAGCCTTATTTCCTGATAGCACAAAGCTTTTTAAGCCTGAATGTACACAATTTACCGATGTTCCTGAACCTGATGATATTGTTCCCTTCCATCCGGTTAAACCGCTTTCAAATCCTCCATTTGTTATTAAATTTGATGTTGCATATACGCATACATTGAATAACAATGTTATAAATAATAAGGCAATTAATACCTTTTGTTTCATATTAACACATCCTAAGCCAAAATTGCCGCCGCAAAATGCGGCGGCAAAATAATATAATTATTCAGTTATAGTTGTTTGTGTGCTAAGTTTAATCGGTGAAATTGTATCCATTCCATCAAATACAAATACTTTAACTGTATCACCAACTGTTTTAACGGCCTTTGTCATTGTAATATCAAAGGTGTTGTGACCGGGAAGCATATCTTTAGTTACAATAGCACAATCCTTCAACAATCCGTCACTGCCATAAACAGCGGCAATCATAGTGTAACTGCCAGCAACATTAATATAAACCTTACCATCAATATCATATAACGAACCTGTTGTACCTGTGGCTGCAATTTCAACCTCGCGTGCTGCAAGATTTGTATATGAGAAATCTGTTACGGGCTTCATTGTAACATCATCAACCCATAGGTATCCGCCGTCAAATCCGGGAAGTATGCGGAAACCGGGGCGAACTGTTCCGTTACCTTCTAAATCTTCTGCAAACTTGCTTATAAGTTCAGGTCCAACATAAGCCTTATATTTAGTCCATTCTGTTTCAGGCGTAATTCTTAATACTGTGTTTAAATTCATAAGATCTTTATCAAATACTATAAGATCGAACGGCTTATCAGTTTCAGTCTGTGATTTTGCCCAGAAAGTTACTTCATAAGTTGTATTTGCAGTAAATGCAGAAAACGCTGCCGCTGTAACAGGATATTCATTTTCACCTAACACAGAGCCTGTTCCAAGCTTCTGACAAATATCGCCTGAATGACCGCCTGTATAATCATATGCTGAAAGCGATTTATTATACCACCAGCTGTTACCATCATCCTTTTTCATTCTCATCATCGGGTCAGGAATGATATTTCCTTCCAAATCAATATCAAGCGGTGATATTGTAACGTCATCAACATAAACAGTGTTACCATTTTGCACACAAATATATACTCTCATCTTAGTATATGTTGTTGCATCATCTGCGTCAAGCCAAACTAAACCTTTATACTGCTTCCATTCTGTTGTTGTTGATATCGTTTCAGTATTGGCATTAATACGAGTATTAAGCCATGCTTTTGCAGTTGTTCCATCACCCGGCTGAACAGCAATTTGTACCTTTGCTCCATTTGTTGCACCTTTTAGCCATGCACTTACTTCATAAACTGTTGAACGATTTACATCCATAAACTTTGTGTAAGTAGCTGCTTCACCGCCCGAACCTGTCATTTTAATACTATACGGAGCTGTATGATACTCTGTTGTATCCCATGCAGATCTTGTATTTGGAG
>JAZNGX010000145.1:0-26405 GCA_045576675.1 Clostridia bacterium
TAGGGACGGTAAATGTCCTCGACTTCCGTCATTGTAGTTGCGTTATCAATTGCTGTAATAAGTTCATCGGTAAGTTTTCCCTGAGATTCAATTGAATTTTTTATCTCAGTACGTCTTTGCTCAAGATTACGCAAATAATTAAGTCTGTCAGCAAATTCACGTAAAACCTGATCATCGCAGGTACCATGCATTTCTTTTCTGTATCGTGCTATAAAGGGAATAGTATTACCGTCATCAATAAGTGTAATAATATTGGTAACATATTCAGGTTTTAAGTTAAATTCTTTTTGCAATACCTGTGCAATATCCATTACTGTCTCTCCTTTTTGAAAAAGGCGGGCTATGCCCGCCAAAATCAGTTATATTTGTTCATAGCCTTCATAATGCCATCTGTTAAGATACATTCAATAATATCAGGCATAATTTTTGCAATTTCAATAAGCTTTTGTGTGTCTGCTTTTGAAAAATTCTGTAACACATAATCTGCAAGGTCACCTTCAGGCGAACCGATACCGACTCGAATACGCGGAAAATCTTCTGATTTTATATGCGAAATAATGCTTTTCATTCCGTTGTGACCACCAGCACTGCCTTTACTTCTGATGCGGATTTTTGCAGTATCAAGTGAAATATCATCATATATTACAATTATATTCTCAGGTGAAATTTTAAAAAATGAAGCTAACACCCCAACGCACTCTCCTGAAAGATTCATATACGTTTGAGGTTTTACAAGTAATACATTCTTTCCGCAAATTTTACCCTCACCTATCAAGCCTTTTGACTTAATTTTCTTGATTTTAATATCATAATATGATGCAAGTGATTCAAGCATTTCAAAACCAACGTTGTGACGGGTATTTATGTATTTAGTACCCGGATTGCCGAGACCGACAATCATTATTCTGCTGTTATCAGTTGAACAAAGGGCTGACCGCAACATCATCATAAATTCTTTCAATAGCATCTGCAAACACATCCGCAACAGTTAATACTTTTATTTTATCAATCTGTTTGTCTCTTGGTAACTGAATTGTATCAAGAATAACAAGCTCATCAATACAAGAGTTTTTGATTCTTTCAATAGCAGGTCCTGATAAAACAGCATGTGTACAACAAGCATATACTTTTTTAGCACCTCTTGAAATTAATGCTTCTGCACCATTACATAAAGTTCCTGCTGTATCAATCATATCATCAACAAGAATAATTTCTTTATCCTTAATATCTCCAATAATGTTCATAACCTCAGAAACGTTTGGTTTTGGCCTTCTTTTATCAACAATAGCAAGCGGAACATTTAACTTTTCAGCAAATTTTCTTGCTCTTGTTACGCTACCAAGGTCAGGTGATACAACGACCACGTCTTCTTCTCTTCCTTTGAATTTATCCTGAAAATAAGGCGCAAGAATCGGCACACCAAGCAAGTGGTCAACAGGAATATCAAAGAATCCCTGAATCTGAGCTGCGTGCAAATCCATAGTAAGCACACGATCAGCCCCTGCTTTTGCAATAAGGTCAGCAACAAGCTTAGCTGAAATCGGGTCACGTGCTTTTGCTTTTCTATCCTGACGTGCATATCCAAAATAAGGCATTACAGCTGTAATACGTCCTGCTGATGCACGTTTGAATGCATCAATCATTATTAACAGCTCCATCAAATGCTGGTTAACAGGATAAGAGGTTGACTGTACTAAAAATACATCTGAACCACGTACAGTTTCGTTAATATCAACACCAATTTCACCGTCACTAAACATTCTTGTACATGAATTACCTACAGGTACACCAATAATGTTTGCAATGCTTTTTGCTAGTTCGGGATTTGCATTGGCAGCAAATACCTTAATGTTTTTTCCGTGTGTAATCATTTTTCTTCCTCCTTATTTCTTTTCCACCCTATTTTATTAACCTGCCTTGCTCTGGCAATAGCAAGTGAGTTTCCGGGTATGTCTTCTGTTATTGTAGAACCTGCTGCTATAAAAGCACCTTTATGCACTGTAACAGGCGATACAAGATTTGTATTGCAGCCAATAAATGCATCGTCTTCAATAGTGCTTCTGAATTTATTTTTACCGTTATAATTTACAAGGACGGTACCACAGCCGAAATTAACATGCTTCCCTACGTCAGCATCTCCAACATATGTTAGATGAGAAACCTTTGTTCCTTCACCAAGTGTTGCATTTTTGATTTCAACGAAATCGCCAATTTTTACCTTGCTACCAATTTTACTGTTTGGTCTGATGTATGCAAACGGACCAATAGTTGCTCCATCTGATACTTTACTATCCATAAGGACTGAACTGTTTATGGTTACATTGTCTGATATTTCACAGTTTGTAATCTGAGTATTCGGGCCAATAACACAACCGCTTCCTATTGTTGCTCCATCCTTGATAATGGTGTTAGGCATAATAGTTGAACCGGGCTTAATTGTGGAATTGTATGATACAAACGTTGTTTCAGGACTTACAAGAACAACGCCGGCAGACATTAAGGTACTGCATATATCAGTGTGTGCTATGTTGTTAGCGTCAGCCAAGCTTAAACAGTCATACACACAAAATGCAGTAACTTCGTCAATTTCGTATTCATTGACTTTGTCATTGTTGTCAATCATCTTTTGAACAATAGCTTCAACATCATTAAAATCAGAAATATAGCTTTTATTTATTAAATAAATTCCGGCTACTGATGTTCCATTTTCGTCAGTAGAAGTGACAACCGTGACATTACTCTTGCTTTCAATATGTTTTTTATAAATATTATCTAGTATGTCAGTTGTTATAAAGGGAAAAGCTCCGCAAAATACAAAAAAGCTGTCAGCATCGTCACCTGGTACAGTATCGGCGGATATTCCGTCTTCTGTAACAATGTAGCTTGCAACAGCATTTTTAGTATAATTATAGTATAAGGATGTTATCTTAGTAAAACAAACCTTCTCGTTAAAAGATGGCTTGCCTGAAATATAATCGTTACTAATCATAACACAGGAATACATTATAATTTTACCTCCATTTAGTTTATATTCTTATTGTATCACAAATTTTAAATAAAATCTACATATTTCGATAAATATTATATAAATTCTCTGCCATAATAAAACAGATATTGTTGTGCAAAACCGCCAAAATTGCCAAATTTTGTGGAAATGAAGTTCTCAAAGTCAGAGTTTTCAACATTATATAAATTGTTTAGTATCCGCTTAATCCAAACATCCTTTGGAAAAACATCAAATTTTTGGTATGCAAACAACAAAACGCAATCAGCAACCTTGTCACCAATTCCTTTTACTGTTTTAAGCTCTGCTCTTGCATCAGCAGAATCCATATTATATAACTCTTCTAAAACAAGCTCTCCTGAAGCAACCTTTTTAGCGGCATCCAATATGTATTTTGCACGAAAACCGCTTTTAATTACATCAAGGTCATCAACAGTAAGACTGCATAAAACATCAGGCGTTGGAAAAGTATAATGACCATCAAAAATATGCTGACCGAAATTGTTACATAGTGAATTAATTATCTTTTTAATTCGCGGAATATTATTATTAGCAGATATTATAAACGAAATCATCGTTTCCCAAGGGTTTTGTTTTAAAAGCCTGATTCCGTAACCGTAATCACAAGCTTTATTAAGTATTATATCGTCTGCAAACATATTCTTAATCTCAGTATAATTCCTTGCAAGGTCAAAATACTCTGTTACAAGTTCATCATCATCGCATTCAATTACGATGCCTTCATCAGTTGTGTAGGCTTTTATAATACGATTCCCTACAACGCCCGTATATATATTATTATCATCTAAGTTCCATCTGAAGCACTGACCGCACTCAAAAGTATGAGGTAAACTGAAATCTTTTAAATCTTTTATTAACATTTTAATCAACCCCTTTATTTTTCAGAAAAAATATGTTAAAATATTGTATTATATCTGAAAGGATGTTATACATTGAAAGAAACCATATATACTATACCAATTAATGACGCTTTTGATTCAGATTGCTGCTGCCCTATGTGCTACATACAATCAAAGCTTACAAACGAACGTGTTGAAGCTGCAGTTGGTGCTGCAATGATGGAGCCTGAACACAGAGAAATATCCAACGAAAAAGGATTTTGCAAAAAACACATTCATATGGTTTATGCACAACAAAAGGCGTTACCTTTAGCACTTGTTTTACAATCATATATTGATGTTCAAAATAACAAAATTTTTAAAATGATTGGTGAGCAGCCAATCAAAAAAGGCTTATTTAAAAGTAACCATTCAAAAAAGCAGACTGCTTTAAACGTCATTTCGTATATAGCTGAGCAACAAAACAAATGTTCAATATGTGACGAAGTGAATAAGCAAATGCAGCGATATGCAGAAAACACTGTTGATATGTGGAAAGCTATTAATGAATTTAAAGAAAAATTCAATAACAACTGTGATTTTTGTCTTGAACATTTTAAACTATTACTCGAAACCGCCGAAAAACGTCTCAATGATAAAAACTTTGACGAATTTTATAATACAATTACCAAAGCTCAACAACAATCCCTTGCTGAATTATATAACGATATTACAGAATTTGTAAATTCCTTTGATTACAGAAACAGCGGCAAGTTGTCAGAAAATGCACGAGCTGCAACCGTAACAGCAGTTAAAAAGTTCATAGGCGAAGAGCTTTAATCGTTTGTACAGAATCTTTTACAGATATAATCGTTTGCAGCTATTTCAACAGTATCATCAAGAGGCGTTAATTCTGCAGAGCCATACTTGCGGATTAACGCTCTTTTTATAATTTCGTCACTTAATTGAGGATTTTTGGGCAATAACGGACCGTGAATGTATGTTCCAATAACATTTTTATATATTATACCTTCGTTTTTGTCAGTTCCATTGTTTCCATTTCCATATATAACTGTACCTAATGCTATATTATTGTCTATAAACACTCTTCCGTTATGGTTTTCAAAACCAACAACAGGTTTATCAAACAGGCTTGTTTGGATAACAACATCACCAATAAATCTGTCGGCTGAATAATCAGTATACATATCTATAATCTTAAGTGCTTCAACCTTTTCATCAGCATACATAAAATAATTTCCAAGCATTTCAAAACCACTGCACACAGCTAATACTACACCATTTTTTTCAACATATTCCTTAATGCTGCTACTGAACTTTTTCAAATGCTCATTTACAATTGCACGTGACTTATCAGTTCCACCACCAAGATAAATAATATCAATATTTTCAAAATCAACATCTTCGTCTAAAGAGTATTTTTTAACATCAACATCTATGTCACGCCATTTGCAGCGTTTTGTAAGGGTAGTGATATTACCGGAATCGCCATACAAATTCAAAAAATCAGGATACATCTGTGCAATATTAAGTGTCATTTGCTTAGCCCCCTTAAAATATCTTGCGTTGAAAATAGCATTGTGTAATTTACAAGAATATACAAAACTTCGCAGTCGTTTCTCATATCTTCAATTGCAGCTTTTATGTTTTCGTAATCATTTGCTGTTATATCTGCATATTTAAGCCGGACATTTAAATCATTGTGTCTAATTCCACATACTGCAAATTTATTTGAATTATCGTTATTTAAGGATTCAAAATCAACATCCCATAACCATGAAATATCACGTCCATCAGATGCTTTGTCATTAACAGCAATTATAATATTTTTCTTTCTTGTATCTGTTAATACAGTTGAAATTGCCTGGTTAAAGCCGGCAGGGTTTTTTGCAAGGTTCAAAACAGCTTCAACACCAATATCAAAGCTTTCCATTCTACCAATCTGAGGCTTATAATGTGATAACGATGCATTGAATACACCAACATCAAGTCCTGTCAGTTCAAAAACCGAGTATGCAGCAAGCAAATTATATATATTATAAAAGCCTTTATAATTAACGCTTATCGGGGTATCATTAATTAAAAATTCAAGTCCGCAAGTAGTATTGATTTTAGTAGCTTTATATTTAAAGCAAGGACGTTTAAAGTCACATTTTTCGCACTTATATGAGCCGAGATGACTGTAGTGATTATAGTCATATATAAGCTCATTACCACAAAACCTGCAAAATCTTCCTTCTTTTGTTTCGTTTAAAGAATCACTTACCTTTTCATCAATTCCATAATACACAATGTTCTTTTTAGTCTCTATACCAAAAGATGTAACCAGTGGGTCATCTGCATTCAAAACAAGTGTTACATCACCTGCAAGACTGACCGCTTTTTTCAGTGCCTCAATTGTAATATCAATCTCACCATATCGGTCTAACTGGTCACGGAACAAGTTGGTTAATACCATATAATCAGGCTTCATAACTTTAAAAACCTTAACGGTTGATAACTCATCGATTTCAATACAGGCATAATCTGCATCAAGCTTACCAAAAACATTAGCCATTGAAGCAAAAGCAGTTGCAACACCATCAATCATATTTGCACCAACATTATTACAAACAACCTTGTATCCGGCACCGGTTAACGAAGAATATATAAGATTATTGGTTGTTGTTTTACCGTTTGTGCCGCAAACGGCTATAATATCCTTTTTAACCTGTCTTGAAAGTTTTGTTATAATATCAGGGCATATCTTCTGTGCAATCGCACCTGGTGTAGACGAGCTTTTTTTACCCATTAGCTTACCTATAATTATTAACACCTTTGTCGCAATAATCGCTAATATCAATCTCATTTAATGCATTCCTCCATGAATGAATAATAATTACAAATTGTAAGATACTATAGATGACCTCACAAAAAAACATTTCAAACCTCAAAAGTAGCCGTACAGTTATAATCTGTACGGCTACTTATCATTTAGCGTTTGCCATATCTCGTTGTAAGTAACCCGTTTTCTTAAGTACAGGAATTACAAGCATAGCTATTGCAAAATCAATAATGTGATGAAGCATAGTGCCAACAAGTATTACCAAAGCCCATGATAGTGAAATATCAAAACCAAGAACAGTCAAAGTCTGTGAATCTGTAGGCATCATATTCAAAAACGGCAGCACTGCAACTATTTCAAGAACTGAATGAACAATCATAGTAAATAAAATTGTAATAGCTATGTTCCAATTCTTTTTGAGCATATATGCACCAATAATCGCAAAGGGCACATGCATAGCAGCACGTGCAACAACCCATACGGGTACACCCTTGACTGCAAAGCCTATTATTGAACCAATTCCCGCAAGCAATGCTACCAACGGCGAAATAAACATAGCTACAATAACGGGCAAATGCGATGCAAATGTGGCAGTAAACGGTCCTAATGGGATTGTAGGGAACACATTTGGTATAAGAATCGCCATTGAAGTAAGTAACGCTGCAATAACCATATCTTTTGTTTTAATTTTCATTATTAACACTCCTTATTCTTGCCATACACTTGATACAGTACCATACACTGTTGAATATTTACTCTTGATTGTATAACCAGAGCCGGCATTTACAGCTCGCATTAAAGTGGTATAGTATCCACGTTCATTAATTTTTCCATCAATTTTAAAAGTCAATTTCAAGTCATAGTTTCCCGGTACATCAGCATCAACTGCAGTACCATCTGCTTTTTCTACCATAAGCATACCTTGTGATGCATCAACCTCAACAAGTTCACCCATATCATCTTCTGTTTTTTCGCAAGAATAGAAATGAAGTCCCTTACTTTTCATAACAGCATCATAAGTTTGGCGTCTGATGTTATTAATCTCTATAGTATAGTAAAACTCATCGCTGCTAACGACAGCTTTGCCTTTATTGTCTGAGAAGCGAATATAGATACCCAAAGCAACAACAATAGCAATAACGATAACAAAAATATCAACAATACTGATTTTTCCAAACAATCTGCCGTTCTTATCAATTATCATTTAATCCGCCCTCCAATTTATCAACATTTAGTATAATGCCATCAGGCGAAGCTATCCCTCCGCCGCTAAACGGCATTTTTACGCCAACTCTGACCTCTTCTGTTTCACCTACAAAAAACTTTTCATTCTCATATATATCAGTCTTTATAGTTACCATAGCCTGATATTCGTTTGGAATAACATCCCAGAATGCGTAACCGTTAACAAGATCTTTTGCAACGCGTTTGCAAGGTTCAATTGTAACATTGGTAATAACGCCTGTGTCAGAATTCTTTGTTCCATATACAACCTCGTTTCCAATTGCATTTTTAAAAGATTCTGCAGCAACTTCAGATAAATTTTTCACCTCAACAGTAAACTCAACCGTTACTGGTACACCTTTATTAACTGTTGTTTTATTGATTTTAGTAAATAAAAATCCACCTACACACAAAACAGCAATTACAATAAAAATGATTATAAAATCAAGTATATTCATTTTAAGTTTCATTATTTTCCCCGCCTTCCCATTAATTCAAGATAATAATTTTCCATATTTTCTGTCATAATTCGTGATGTAAACTTAGTATCAAAAATCTTTTTGCAGCATTTTGAAATCTCATCATATAAGTTTTTATTTTCAATCAACTTAATAATCTCATCAGCGATTGCCTGACCACTTTTTTGTGGTACAATATATCCGTTTACCTCACTGGTTATCAGCTCAGGATTACCACCAAAATCGCTGACAACAGCAGGGATGCCGAGGCACATTCCCTCTAACAGTGACAAGCTTGCCGCCTCGGTTCCGTATGATGCGTTAACCTGAATATCAGTTATGTTTTCAAGCTCATATACCTTATCCATAAATCCTGTGAATATAACTGTATCATCCAAAAGCTTTGATTTGGCATATTCTTTAAGAGCATCTTCTTCCTCGCCTGTTCCAGCTATTACAAATACTGCTTTAATACCTGCGAGCTTTGCTGCCTCTGCTGCATCAATTAAATACTTATGTCCTTTTACTGCAGTGAGTCTGGCAATAATAGAAACTACGGCATATCCTTCAGGAATACCAAGCTTGTTGCGAACCGCTGATTTTTCCTCATCACTAAGTATGGGTGGATTGTCAATTCCGTTATATATTACTTTAACCTTTTCTGGTTTAATACCAATTTCTATAACATTTTGTTTTGCTGCATCAGCAACCGCTATAATACCTGTTGAAAGGAAATTATCCATAAACCTTTGAATAATACGAGCTAGTGGATTTGTAACTTTTTTACTTTGCGGAAAAACACTGTGTCTTGTATAAACTATAGTTTTAACTCCACAAAGTCTTGCAGCTATTCTACCTGATAAGCTTGCGTGCGTGTGAACAAGGTCAGGTTTAATCTCTTTAAACAGCCTTCTTAATTCTTTGGTACATTCCTTACTGTATGAGGTTTCTGCCATCCCTTCTATTTCATAATACTTAAAACCAAGATTATTAATTTCTGGTATTAACAAGCTATCCTTAGGAACAGCTACAGAAACATCAAATCTTTGTGTATCACAATTTCTTAAATATGTCAGCAAATATCTTCCTGCACCACCAACATTCGAATCACTGATTACATGAACTGTCTTTATCAATCAAAACCCTCCCGCATGCTATACCTATTCCAATAAATATCCAGAATATCAAGAATACTCTGTAGTTATACCAAACATAATCAAACATTCCCTGAAGTAAAAATCCAAGAAGCCCTGCAATAACAGATGCACAGATTATGCCATACATCCCTTTTTTGTCACTGATATAACCTAAATAAATTTTCTTTAAAGTTATAAATATAAATAGCACAAATATTAAAAGACCTGCAATACCTGTTTCACATATTATCTGCAAATACAAGTTGTGTGCGTGTGGTGCTATAATGTTGCTGTATGAATAAAATGGATACACTTGGTTGTACGCATCACTGCCAAGTCCAATACCATACAACCAGAAGTCTTTTAGCATATTAATTGTTCCAAGCCATATATACATTCTGTATGATGATGATGAATCGGATAAATTACCAATACTTGTAAACCTTGTTATAATACTTTCAGGTAACACAAAAGGTAGCACAAATAAAGCAGCAATACCTAAAAGTATAAATCTTTTATCAACCAAAACAATAAAAACTGCAGCAGCAAGAATTAAACCAAGCCAACAACCGCGTGACTGTGTAAATATCATACATAGAGCTGATACACAAAATACTCCACCAAAATACAATTTTGATAAAAGCTTTTTACTGCTCCACATCATTCCTGCACAAAGCGGCAGAACCAATAACAGATATTCGCCAAGAACATTAGGATTTTCTAATGTAGAATATACTCTTACAGTTATGTCTTCAAACATCTCATCATCAAGCCACGCGTGACCTAAATTATCGCCGAAAAACTGCTGATAGATACCATAAAGAGATACCAACAACCCTGCTGTGACAAATACAGTAATTGCAGTACTGATTTTATCTTTAGTATTAAGCGCACGGATTGTCAGAAACACAAATGCGATAAAAGGCAAATAAACCATATATATCTTAAGGCTTGCCTTTGGAGCAAGCGATGTTATTGCACAGATACCAAATACAAGTAAAAGCATACATAACATAAAAGCAAAAGAATCAACCTTGATGCTTTCATTGCAAACAAAAATCCTATAAATAAGATAAGATATAAAAGCAATACCAACCAAAGCCAGGCACGCAAATGTCGGAACAAACGGTGCTAAAAATATAGTTAAATAAACAAACCATTCAAAATGTGATATAAGCTTAATCAAAAGACTTTCATCACCAAGCTTTTTCAATTTACTGGGGATTTTTATACTGCTAAAAAAATCCATAGGAATTTGAAAAATTTTGTAAGCCTTACTTGAATATGTTTTAATATCCTCAAGGTTTCTGGTACAGCATATTCCAAACAAACCATTTTCCCATTTGTTATTAAACCACAAACAAACAGAAAGAATAAACTTGTATATATAGCTGTTTTTAATTATATTAATCATCAGAAGAATTTCACTCCCTGCCACGTTTTAGTACTGCATAAAGCTCTTCATTTTTAAATAAAAACTGTGTTATAACATAAACAACTGCACAAACGATTACAGTTGATGCTATACAGATAATAACTCCAAACTTTAACGTAAACCCTCGTATTAACACACCAAATAAATACATTATCAAAGCACCGAAAAGAGGTTTTAAAACCGATATTAAAAGCTTAAAATCAAAAAAGCCTTTAAACTGCCTGCTTACGAAAATGCATAAAATAGCAGTTACAACTATAAGCCCTATTGATGAGCTTAAAGCAAGTCCACCAATGCCTATGGCTCTTAAAACAAATGAAAAAATTACTGTTACAACAATACCACAAAGCGATGCTGTCATCGGCACATAGGCTTTTTTTAAAGCAAAAAAGCATTTGTTAATTATTTCGTTCACACCATAGCTTATCATACCAATTGCATAAAAAAACAATGCTGTGGAACATAGCTCTATAGATAATTCGTCAAACTGACCTCTGCCATAAATTAATGTTATAATTTCAGTTGATAACAACATCATTCCGGCAAAAATCGGCGAAATTATCAAAACTATTGACTTAATCGAAGTTTTCATTATATTGGAAAATGCTTTTGAATCTCCATTAACATTTAATCTTGAAACAGAAGGAAAAATGTAATTGGTTATTGCAAAAGCAAACACACCAACAATAATTATATAAAATCTGTTGGCATAATCCAGTGCGGACGATGCACTGCCATTATTTAAAAATGAGGCAAAATATTTGTTTACAAGCACAGTAACAGGTTGTACCCATGAGCCAATCAGTATTGGCACGGAAAGGCGAACAACCTCTTTAATACCGTCATTTTTTATATTTAGTACAAAACGGTATTTATATCCTTTTTTAATCAAGGAAGGTATTTGTATAAAAAACTGCAAGCTCCAACCCAACAGCATAGCCACAGCTAAGCCAAAAACGCCAAATTTTGAGTTAAATAAAAACAAATAACCAATAACAACAACATTAGATACAAGACTTATTATTGCGGGAATATTAAATTCATCAAAAGACTGCAATATTCCGACAACACAAAAAGCAAGACCAGTAAACATTGTTGTAGGCAAAAGAATAATCAAAAGTTTTTGCGTTAATGCTTTTGCTTCTGCACTTATACCTGCAGCAATTACATTAACAAGCACATCAGAAAACAACGCTCCTATAACAGAAAAGGCAAGCGTAATTATAAAAATCAAATTGATAAAGCTGTTTGAAAACTCAAAAGCTTTTTCTCTTTCACCTTTTTGCAAATAGCCGTTAAATACAGGTATAAAGCTTGATAAAATAGCTGCACCAAGTGTAAGGTCAAAAAACAGGACAGGTATTGAGCTTGCACTTAGAAATGCAGTAGCCTCAATACTTGTTCCGTAATAATTTGCAATAAAAACATCACGCAAAAGTCCAAGAACCTTTGATAGCATAGTTGCAACAACTATAAAACTGACTGTTTTTATGGCCTTATTCATTTTATTTATCCTTTAAATATTCCTTTAAAATTTCTTCAAGCAATTCATCACGTTCAAGCTTACGAATAATAGAACGTGCATTATTATGGCTTGTAATATATGTCGGGTCGCCTGACAAAATATAACCAACAATCTGGTTTATCGGATTATAACCTTTCTCTTTAAGTGCATTATAAACAGTTAGTATAATATCCTGTGCATAGTTATTGCTCATATCCTGAAATTTGAATTTTGTTGTTTCGTCCATTTCTGCCTCCTTGGAATAATTTTTTACATTTCACGAAGCTTTGCTCCGTAATTATCAGCAAGACGTTTTAAAATATCGTCCATAACCGCGTTAACATCTTCATCGGTAAGTGTTTTATCCATTGAACGGAACACAATTGAATATGCAACACTTTTTTTATTTTCACCAAGTGCATCACTTCTGTAAATATCAAACAGCTTTGATGACTCAATAATATTTGTCTTTGTCTTTCTGATTACGTCTTCGATGTTTCTTACAGTAACATCTTCATCAACAATTAATGCTATATCACGTGTCACTGCAGGATATTTTGGTAAATGCTTGTATGTTTTATCCATCTTCTTATTTAACATCAAAGCATCAAAATCAATTACCACCATATAAACAGGGCAACCAATTTCAAAGTTTTTAAGAACTGTAGGATGAACTCGACCAACAGTTGCACATTTTTGACGTCTTAACATAATGCTTGCAGTCTGTCCAGGGTGGAAAATTGGATTTTCTGTTTCACGATCGATTTCATAATAGCTAATACCCAATACGTTAAACAGCTTTTCAAGCACACCTTTTGCAGAATAATAATCAACATTTTTACCATACATTGCCACAACAAGCTCCTGCTTTTCGTTTGCAAGCTCGTTGCCTTCTTCTTTTAAATATTTTTTACCAAGCTCAAATAAAAACGCTTCTTCATTTCTGTAGTTGTAATTAACAGAAACAGTTTCAAGCATAGAGCCAATAACGGTTGTTCTCATAATGCTCTGGTCTTCACCAAGCGGATTAGAAATCTTAATATATGAATCAGGTTTAATATTTAGTTTTTCATACACCTTCGGTGAGTTAAATGACCATGTCATACACTCATAAAAACCAATTGAATTCAGAGTATTTTTAATTAAATCTTCAGTTTTTTGTTTATCGTTCTTTTCGCCAACAAGAGCTTCACCTTTTATAAGTGTTGAAGGAATGTTGTTATAACCGTAAATTCTTGCAATTTCTTCGGCTATATCGGCTTCTCCTTCGATATCAGCTCTGAATGTTGGGATTATAAGATTATCGCCGTCAAGCTTGATTTCAAGGTTTTTAAGTGAATCAAGCATTTGCTCTTTTGTAAGTTCAGTGCCTAGGAAAGAATTAATCTTTTCAGGTCTGAATTTAATTACATTATTTTCAGGTAATGAATCATAAACATCAATTACACCTGATACTACTTCACCTGCACCAAGCATTGTAACAAGTTCGCAGGCTCTGTTAATTGCATCTAATGTATTGTGAGGATCAAGACCTTTTTCGAAACGAGCAGATGCTTCTGTTCTTAGTCCAAGCTTTTTAGCTGTTCTTCTTACAGAACTGCCGTTAAAGGTTGCACTTTCAAATATAATATCTGTTGTGTCGTTCTCGATTTCACTGTTCAAGCCACCCATTACACCTGCTATGCCAACTGCTTTTTCAGCATCTGCAATAACAAGCATATCATTATCAAGAACGCGTTCGATTTCATCAAGTGTTGTAAGCTTTTCACTGTCTTTAGCTCGACGTACTACAATTTTGTTGCCGCCAATTGTTCTCATATCAAAAGCATGCATCGGCTGGCCATATTCAAGCATAACATAGTTTGTTATATCAACAATATTGTTAATAGAACGAACACCTGCATTTTCAAGGCGACGTGCAAGCCAGTCGGGCGATGGACCGATTTTAACATTCTTAACAGCTCTTGCAGTATATCTTAAACATAAATCAGTATCCTCTACCTCTATTTTAACAAGCTCATTAATGTCTCCGCCAATCTCTTTTACTTCGGGCTTTTTAACATTTAATGGCTTGTCATAAGTAGCTGAAACCTCACGAGCAAGACCAATAACACTCAAGCAGTCAGGTCTGTTAGATGTTATTTCAAATTCTGCTATACATTCATTAATACCAAGAACATCTCTGATATCCTGACCTAAAGGAAGAGTTTCATCAAGAATCAATATACCTTCCGCAGGTTTTGTTGCAATACCAAGCTCCTCATCAGAACACATCATTCCACAGCTTTCAACGCCACGAAGCTTGCCTTTTTTTATTTTACCACCAGGAAGCGTTGAACCATCCTTTGCAACAGGGATAACAGCCCCTTCAAAAACGTTTTGTGCACCTGTTACAATCTGAACAACCTCGTCTCCCAAATCAACCTGACAAACAACAAGCTTATCAGCATCCGGATGTCTTTCTATTTTAAGTATTTTACCTGTAACAACATTAATTATATCTTCACCCTGCTGCTCTATACCTTCCACCATAGTTCCGCTTATAGTAATATCCTCAGCAAACTGCTTTGGAGTAACATCTATGTCAACGTAATCACGCAACCAACTTAACTGTACTTTCATTTTACCTTACCTCCAATCAGAACTGTTTTAAGAATCTTAAATCATTTTCATAGAACAAACGTAAATCATCAATGTCATATTGACGCATTGCAATTCGTTCAAGACCGATACCAAATGCAAAACCACTGTATTCTTCAGGATCAATATTACAAGTTCTTAAAACCTTTGGATGAACCATTCCACCACCAAGGATTTCAACCCATCCTTCACCTTTGCACACACGACAACCCTTACCATTACAAGACGGGCAGGAAATATCCATTTCGCAGCTTGGTTCAGTAAACGGGAAATGATGCGGTCTGAATCTTGCTTTTATGTCATCACCGTAAAGCTTTTTACAAAATACTTCAAGTGTGCCTTTAAGGTCAGCCATAGTAACACCTTTATCAACAACAAGACCTTCGATCTGATGGAAAACTGCTGAATGAGTTGCATCAACCTTGTCATTTCTGAAAACCCTTCCCGGTGCAATCATTCTGATTGGCGGTCTTTGTTTTTCCATTGTTCTTATCTGAACAGGTGATGTTTGTGTTCTTAGCAACACATTTTCAGTAATATAAAATGTATCCTGAGTATCACGAGCAGGATGGTCTTTTGGTAAGTTAAGTGCTTCAAAATTATAGTAGTCAAGCTCAACCTCAGGCCCCTCTACTATCTGGAAGCCCATACCAATAAATATATCTTTAAGTTTGTCCAAAACCAAAGTCAACGGATGAGGTCTGCCTGTTACAAAGTCTGTTCCGGGCATTGTTACATCGATTTTTTCAGACTCAAGCTTCATTTCAAGTTCTTTTTTACGGATATCAGCCTGTAGAGCAGAAATCTCACTTTCAAGATAGTTTCTTACTTCGTTAGCAAGCTGACCAATAACGGGGCGTTCTTCTGCTGAAAGCTTACCCATCCCTTTAAGCACATCTGTAAGAAGTCCCTTTTTACCAAGATAACGAACTCTGAAAGCCTCGATTTGTTCAGTAGTTGTTATGCTGCCAAGCTCTGCGGCAGCTGTTGTTTTAATGTTTTGCAACTGTTCTTTCATCTATTTTCATTCCTTTCAAGGTGTCAAAAAATAACATTCTAATAATTATACCATATTTTTTAAATTAAAACAAGTGTTTTAATAAAAGCTAATGGTTTTTTTTCTCATATAAACATTAAGTACAAGACCTAATGCAATAAAATTTGTAACAATTGCCGAACCGCCATAGCTCACAAATGGTAACGGTATACCGGTAACCGGCATAAGACCGATAGTCATACCAATATTTTCAAAAAAATGAAACAACCACATGGCGGCAACGCCAATGCATATATAGCTTCCTGCAGGGCTTTTTGCATTTCTTGCAATTATAACGGTTCTTATAATCAATGCAATAAATAGCAAAATCACGATAGTACACAGAATAAAGCCGCCCTCTTCACCTATAACTGCAAAAATAAAATCCGTATGCTTTTCAGGCAGTATGCCAAGCTGTGTCTGGATTCCTTTAAACAAACCTTTCCCCGATATCCCGCCCGAGCCTATGGCAATTTTACTTTGCATAACGTGATAACCATAAGTGGTCGGTGCGACCTCGGGGTAAATAAAGGCTAATATTCGTTCCTTTTGAATTGAATTCAAAAAGAAAAACCATGCTGCAACCGCAATTATGATACTAATCACCAATGCAGCAAATATATACTTCTTATCTATTCCTGAAACAAAAACCATTACAATAAATATAAAAATAAATACCAATGCAGTCCCCATATCAGGTTGAAGCATTATCAGCATAACAGGCACGGCAAGATGCAACAGAACATAAAATATATTTTTAATATTATTAATATCGTCACCAATATATTCAAGGTGTTTGGATAACGTTAGAATAAACCCTATTTTAACAAGCTCAGCAGGCTGAATTCCAATGCCACCAAACCTTATCCATCCCTTTGTTCCGGTAGACTCACGCCCCTGCCCGATAACAAGAACAAGTAACAGTAAAAAAACACTTATTGCCGCAATGTATTTCCAAAAAATCAGTATATCGTCATAATCAGGTATAGAAATCAGATATAAAACAAACATACCAAGCCCTAATGCCACAAGCTGAACAATTAAATATCTGTTGCTGGCATCTAAGGTTTTTGCTGCACTGTATACAAATACCAGACCTGTTATAAACAGAGAAAATACGCATATTAAAGATATAATATCATACCTTTTAACTGTATCAATAATTCTCCTCAAGATTTCTCCTCCAAAATTTTCATATATAAACTATATTATACCAAAAATTTCATAAAATCAATAGACTTTTGCAAAAAAATAGGATATAATATTCGTGAGGTGAAAAATATGAATATTACAAAAGATAATTTTGAAAATGAAGTTTTAAAAACAGATAAACTTACTGTTGTAGATTTTTGGGCAGAATGGTGTGGACCCTGCAAGATGCTCACACCAATCATTAATCAGATTGAAGAAGAATACGGTGATAAAATCAAAGTATGCAAGATAAACATTGATGAAGAAGGCGAGCTCGCAATAATGCATAATGTTATGAGCATACCAACTTTAAAGTTTTTCAAAAATGGTGATGTTGCTGAAATTCTTATTGGACTTCATTCAAAAAATGATATTAAAGCTGTAATTGACAAACTAATATAGTCAAAACCACCGGTTTTCGCCGGTGGTTTTGACTTATGCTTTATTGATTTCAATATAAAATTCTACGCCGTCTTTAACATTTTTAACGCCGTATTCGGAACCGTGTGATTCCATTACAGCCTTTACTATTGATAACCCGATACCAGACCCACCATAACCACGCTTGCGTGATTTATCCACTTTATAAAAGCTATCCCAGATTTTTGTAATTTCATTATTATCAATATGTGAACCGGAATTGAATACAATTAGTTTTACACTGTTTTCACGTTCTTCATATGACACATTTATATTGCCTGAATCGTTAGTATAATCAATAGCATTTATAATAATATTGTTAAAAGCATTTTTAAGAAGCTTTAAATCACCTGATAATTCTAAATCATCAACGTCTATATTTAAGTTAATATGCTTATTATCTATTGATATCTGATGAACAGATAACGTACTGTCAATAAACTCACAAAGAAAAAAGCTATCGATATGCAGTTCCTCTTTTCCTGCCTCAAGCTTTGCAAGGCTTAAAAGCTCTTTAACCATTATATCCATACGCTTTGCTTCATCTTCGATTACGTGACAGTAATAGTTTCTGTCATCATCATTGCACGTAACATTTTCACGTAAGCCCTCAGCGTAGCTTTGAATAAGAAAAATTGGTGTTTTAAGCTCGTGTGAAATATTTATTATCAGGTTTTTTCGCATTTCGTCAATTTTACGTTCCTTTTCAATTTCAGCCTTAAGCGAATTTATATTCTGCTCAAGCTGAACAGACAAGAAATTAACATTTCTTGCCAGAATGCCAAGCTCATCATCACCAGTCACATTACATTTTTCAGAAAAATCAAGCCAAGCAATTTTTCTTGTTATTTCTGTAATATTGATAATAGGTCGGCAAATTTTCTTTGCAAGTACGTATGAAACCAAAGCGCAAAGCAAAATTGCTACAATTGAAAACAACAATATAAACGAAATGCTGTAGCCTATGTTTTCACGTACAAATGAGTATGACAATACTGCAAAAATGTACCCACCGTTTTTAAGCTTACCAACAAATTCCATTGTATCGGGTGGCTTATGTTCCTCAAATTCTTCGATAAAAACATATGGTTTTTCTTCAAGCTCATCGCGATATTTAGAAATAACATCTACAGTTTGCTTGATAAAAAAGCGAGCTGGGAAGAACTGTAGATTACTTAAAGGCTTAAGATTATTGTCAAGCACATAAATTCGTATATTGTGACTGAAATTAATATCGTCAATTTTAGAAGCAATTTCAGTTAAATCCGAGTTTTTAAGTTCATTATAAATATTAATAATCTGACGCTCCTTTGCAGATACAACAAAGGATTTGTACATACAACCTATTCCTGCAGTAAGAAGCGTTATAAATATCAAAACAATTGCAAGGAAGTGAAAAAAGATTTTAAACACAAGCTTTGTTTTAAAGTTAAATAAATGTCTTATATCACTCATTCCCCTCGGTTATATCAAATTTATATCCGTATCCACGTACTGTTTTTATATGTTCACCATGTTTACCAAGCTTTGCACGCAAATTCTTGATATGAGTATCAAGCGTACGCAAATCACCATAATAATCATATCCCCAAACAACATTTAAAAGCTGTTCTCTTGCAAGTGCAATACCTTTGTTATTTGTAAGATATATAAGCAAGTCGAATTCCTTTGGACTCAAGTCAACAGGGTTGTCGTCAACGAAAACACTTCTCCCCGGTTCATCTATGGTAATTCCTGCATATTCTCTTTTATCAGTAAACCTATCAATAAGACTACGCTTCAATAATGCCTTAACTCTTGCGACAAGTACAACGGGGCTTATCGGCTTTGTAACATAATCATCCGCTCCCGTTTCAAATCCGTAAATTTGGTCACCATCCTCAGTCTTTGCAGTAAGCATCATTACAGCAGTAGCTTTTCTTGCTTCTTTAATGTACTTTAAAACCTGCCATCCATCAAGAACAGGCATCATAACATCCAATATTACTAAATCAATTTCCTGATTGTGCAGATTGAAAATGTCAATTGCCTGTTTCCCGTCATTCGCTTCATAAATATTAAAACCGTCACGTTTTAAAAAATCAGAAACTATTCGTCTAATTCTTTCGTCATCATCAACAACTAATATCGTAATCATAAAATACGCCTCCGCACTTTATTTTGCTTTAGCAACAAGAACTCTTATTCTCCCACCCTTTTCAGGCAATTTATCATAATAAGCTGAAACATAATATTTATCAGTATCTGCAACTTCATCTATGGTCGTTTGCATATAAGTTCCACTTGTTGAAACAAAGGCACTTGCATTGCCTGCTAATTCATATGTTCCGTTCTGTGTTGTAATAACATTGCCTACTATACTTTTAATCTGACCTGAAAGCTTGGATAGGCTTTTAAAAGATGTGATATTTTTTCCATTAACAGTCATAGCAATTCCGGCACCACTTGATGCTTGAACTCCTGATGCCGAACCTGATATCAACTGCAAACCACCGATTACATCTTTTTTATATGTTAAGGTTGACCAGTCAGATATAGCAGTAAAGCCTGTAAGACTTCCATACTCATTAGTGTCTGCAGAAAGTACAACTCCATATTTATATATATCCCCGGTAAAATTCAGCAGAAATATTTCACTAATCTCACCTTTGCTATTCTTAGTGTAATATGCAATGTCATTTTCGTCAAGTTCTAACCCGTCAATCCTTGAAAGATAAACTTTTGAAGATGCAGCAACCTCGTCCTTGTTTCTTGTGGAAATGTCAAGGATGTTCACATTTTGAGCGATATTTTGCTTGCCTATAGTGTTATTCTTTGCATCTACTTTACCATACAAACCGCTTGAATCTTTTTTTACACCAATACTTGCAACACCTTCATTGTTGAACGACAATGTAACTATACTGTTCAAAAACCCTGAATGGTCGTGCGAGGTTCTGAAATCCGTCTGTGTTCCGTCAGCACGAACAATCGTAACATAATATGATGAAATGTTATTTCCGTCATTTGTTACAAACTGCTTTGTTCCTGCACCAGTAAGATATCCTGTTACTGTTCCTGAACTGCTTTCAGGTGACATTACACCTGCAACATCACCGTTTCTACCCATTAACAATGTTACTGTGTCACCATAATTAAATGAACCATTTGATGATAATTCGTTATAAGCATTAACACCTTCAAGCTTATATTCGACACCTGATACGGTAACGCTTGTCGGCATATCCTTATTAGGTGAAGCACTTTCATAAATTCCTGTAATCTTCTTTGAATATGCCCATACTGTTTTAAGCGCAGGTGAATAATAAACAACATCATACATAGATATATCAGTTGCGTTTACACGAACACCATCTCTTGTAACAGTAAATTGCCCAATATCCAGTCCATAACCCTTATACCATTCGCTTGAATAAGCTATGTACGGTCCTTGCAAGGTATCAGTTTTTAACATACCATAATCAAGCACACCGTTACTGTTTTTATACGTAACAAGAATGTCACCGGCATTTATGCTTGATAGCATTGACTTTAATGTAGACTTTGAAGATTTGTTATATACTGTCATTGATGTATCAATATTATCATTCGAAGGAACACCGTTATGATATACAACCAAATCGTTTTCAAGCACCTGTTGAATTGTATACTCAGTGATTATCTGCTGAGAAGGAATAAATATTACAAGCTCTTTATTTTCTTTTAAAACCAAATCGCCTTTTTTACCAATGTTACTATAGTCAAAATTCTCATTCACACTGTAAATTCCGGCTGAGGTTGACACTTTCCCGCTACCAACTGAGCTGTCTTCTGCAGGCGAAGCAGTTATAACACAGTCCTCAACAATTGTATAATCAAAAACTGTTATATAGTCTGTGTTTGAGTTTTTAGAAGCAGTATTTAAAAGATTATACACAAGGTGCATTACGTCACGCCTTGTCATGTTCTCTCCTATACCCTTTTCAACATTTTTATTCAATTTTAAATTTGCAGCCATACCAGTTTGTCCGTAAGGCCAAGAAACACCAAAATCTTCAGCAGTGTACCCCAAAAGCTTTAAGCAAATAGTCACAGCTTCTTCATATGTAACAGTATTTTCAGGTCTGAAGGTTGAATCAGGGTAGCCTGTTATAATGCCATTTGTTACTGCAAGCTTAACATAAGGCGCAGCCCAGTGAGTATACTGTACATCCTTAAAGGGCGAAATCGCTGAATTGGTTGCCACACTGTTTCTGTAAACTGACCCTGCAATAGCAATTTTGGAAAATTCAGCTCTTGTTACAGAATCATTAAGTCTTAAGTTACCATCAGGGTCACCGCTCATTATTCCAAGTTCACTTAAAAGACTTGCAATATCACTATCATTATACTCAGTAGCAATAGCACTGATATTGCCTATAAGCATAACAAAAGCAATTATTATGCACAATGTTTTTTTCATATTAACTCCTCCTAATCGTGACGCAAAGCATCTATTGGATTCAATTTCGCAGCATTTTTTGCAGGAAAATATCCGAAAATCATACCAATTGCAACAGAAACCGAAAACGCAATTATAATTGCACCAACAGATGGTGTTGCTTTAACATCCATAAGCTTTCCTGCAAAAACAGCCGCAACACACCCAAGTGCAATACCAATGAAACCACCCATCGAGCTTGTTGTTGCGGCTTCAACAACAAACTGACTCATTATATCCCAAGGTTTTGCACCAAGAGATTTTCTTATGCCTATTTCGCGCGTTCTTTCAGTTACTGATACAAGCATTATATTCATAATTCCAATGCCACCTACAAGAAGTGATATACCTGCAATACCTACCAATATTGCTGTTAACTGCCCGGACAGCTCATTAACCTGGTCAATCATATCAGCTACTGCAGAAACAGTATATAAATTTGAATTGTTGAAAATATTCAACAAATAGTCTTCAAGTAAGCTTTTAACCTTTGTTACTTCGTCCTTTGTAATTGCAGCAACAATATATGTACCGATGCTTCTTTGCCATGATAATAGCGAAGCACATGTGTATGGGATATAAAGCACATGGTCTGCACTGTTTTCTTCACTGTCAGCTGTTTCTTCAAGCACTCCTATTACCGTGTAGTCATTACCATTGATTTTTAAGGTTTCGCCAACACAGTTAAATGAGCTGAAATATTTTTTTGCAATATATGAACCTATTACACATACCTTTTGTCTGCGTTCAGAATCAATATACTCAAGAAAACGTCCGCTTTGCATCTCAAGTGACTTCATATCGGCATAATACTCATTAACGCCCTGTGCAAGCATAGTATCGTTTTCGCTGTTAACCTTAATAGTAACATTTGCATTAACCATTGGTGACACACTTGTTATTAGTTCGGAATGCTCTTCAACAAATTCATACATATCGTCAGGTGTAACTGTTCGCGAGCTTCCTCTGCCTCTTACGTTAACGTTAACCAGGTTAATACCAGCGCTTTCGAAAGTTTCAAGCATACTGTTACTGAATCCATTAACAATGGATACAAGAATAATTACAGATGCAACGCCGATAATAATACCAAGCATTGTAAGAAAAGAACGCATTTTACTTGAAGCAAGGCTTTTTATCGCAAGTATAAACGATTGCTTCATACTCATAAAGCTGCCTCCTTTAAAACCTCATCAGAGATTATTTTTCCATCCTGAATTCGTACAACTCTTTTCGCCTGTTTAGCTATAGAAAGGTCGTGAGTTATAAGCACAATTGTTTTACCCTCACCATTAAGCTTTTTTATAAATTCCAAAACCTCTATACCTGTTTTTGAATCAAGTGCACCTGTTGGCTCATCTGCAAGTATCAGATGCGGGTCACCTGCGAGAGCACGAGCGATTGAAACTCGTTGCTGCTGGCCACCCGACAATTGTGACGGGTATTTTGCTGCTCTGTCTTTTAGTCCAACCCTGTCAAGTGATTCCAAAGCACGGCGTCTTCTTTCGTCTGGCTTTATTCCTTTGTAGATAAGTGGCAATTCAACATTTTCAACAACATTAAGCTTTGGGATAAGATTATACTGCTGAAAAATAAATCCAAGTCTACGGCTTCTGATATCAGCAAGCTCAATTTCATTCATTTCGCTAACATCTTCACCATCAAGGTAATACTCACCACTTGTTGGAATATCAAGACAGCCAATTATATTCATTGCTGTTGATTTACCAGAACCAGATTGACCAACTATAGCAACAAATTCACCTTCATCAATGTGCAAGCTTATTCCATCCAATGCTCTTATTTCACTGTCACCATCGGAATAGATTTTATATATGTTTTTTAAATCTATCATCTTCTCATGCCTCCGGGCATTCCACCTGACATTCCGCCCATACCACCTGGCATACCCATTCCACCGGGTCTCATCATATTCATCTGACCTGCAATATCTGTTGTTGGAGTTACATAAACAACATCACCTTCAGACAGACCTGATATAACCTCTATGTTATTGTCATCATTTATACCAAGCTCAACTTTTACAGCTTTGAAGCCATCAGGCATATTGGGATTTTTCATCATTGGAAGTTCTTTGCCGTCAGGGCCTTTTATTGGCTCCTGTTCAACCTTTGCAGCTTTGGAATCATCCTTAACGAATACCATATTTCCACGCTGAACAGCTGATACAGGAACTGTCAAAACATTTTCCTTAGACTCAACAACAATATTCGCACTGACGTTCATACCGGGAATGATATTCTCGGGATTTTCGATTACAATTGTAACAGGATATGATGTAACACCGTTTGTTGACGTTCCAATTAAGCTTATATAGTCAACATAGCCCTTGTATGGAACATCTTCAATTGCATCAACAGATATATTAACCTCCTGACCAACCTTGATTTTTGAAACATCAAGCTCGTCTACACTCATTTCAAATAGCAGTCTTGACATATCAGCAATTACCGCCATCGTATTAGAACTGTTATTGGATGAATTATCAAGATTGTCACCTGCTTTTGCATTTTTTTGCAAAACAGTCCCTGAAATTGGGGCTTTAATATTATAGTTTTCAAGATTATCATACTGATTTTCAAGAGAAAGCTGTGCATCTTTAAGTGAATTTGCTCGTTGCTTTACTGCTTTAGTAACTGATTCGCTGGTTATATTCGCAACAACACCATTCATATCCACCTTATCACCAACTGAAATCAGCAATTCTGAAAGCTTGCCTCCAACTTCGCTTACAATCGTTTCTGTTGCGTTGTATGTAAACGTTCCCGCGTCGTTACTTGCAACATTACCTGCTATAACTGTTGCAGTGTCACCATCTTTTATAGAACCGGGATTTGAAACTGTAATTTCTATATTTTTAACCGCAACTCCGTAGCTGTTGATAATTTCACCTGTTGTGATTTTCTGTACAGTTCCGGTTGTTTCAAAAAACGAATTATCAAGCTTAACCATAACTGATTGACCGACATAAAGCTGTTCAGCATCCTCAGATATAAACGGAATTGTAAGTAACATTGTATCACGGTCAATTACATCTGCGATTCGTGTATTAGAAGAAATATTGTCTCCTTTTTTTACGTAAACGTTAGTTACAGTTCCCGATATTGGTGATTTAACGTTTAAGTTTTCAACATCTTCAAGTGCAGAACGATAATCATCCTGTGCATTTTCAAGAGAAAGCTGTGATTTTGAAATGTTGTTCTCAATATCAGCAGTATCTATTGAATAGAGTAACGCATCTTTTTCAACAACATCACCCTCCTGAAAATAATCAGCAATTATTTCACCTTTAACCAAAGATGTTATTTCATATTGTTCGTTGGCTTCAACGGTACCCGTACCGCTGATAACAACGCTCACGTTACCTTTTCTTGCTGTTGCAGTTCTTATAATCTCTTCTTTTGCACCATTTTTGGCTTTGCTTGCTGCAAATATTCCTGCAATTATACAAACAATAAGTACAACAGCGATAATAATGATTTTCTTTTTGTGTTTTTTTAGCTTTTTCTTATCCTTTACTGTATCAAGCATTGGTTTTAGCTTGTCTGTTAATTTGTCTTTTACAGTTTCTGACATAAAAAAACCTCCTATAATCATGATAGCATGATTATAGGATAATATAGTAATGTGAACTTTATGTGAATGTTTGATAAAAAATTAATTAAATATTTTTTTCAAATATTCACCTGTATATGATTTTTTGCTTTTGGAAACTTCTTCAGGTGTACCCTGAGCAACAATGGTTCCTCCTGCATCACCGCCGTCAGGTCCGAGGTCTATGATATGGTCAGCCACTTTTATCACATCAAGATTGTGTTCAATTACCACAACCGTGTTACCTGAGTCAACAAGCTGCTGTAACACTTCAATAAGTTTGTGAACATCAGCAACGTGCAAACCTGTTGTAGGCTCGTCAAGTATATATATAGTTTTACCTGTGCTTCTTCTGCTAAGCTCTGTTGCAAGCTTAACACGCTGTGCCTCACCACCTGAAAGTGTTGTTGAAGGCTGCCCAATTTTGATATAACCAAGTCCTACACTTTGTAAGGTCTGAAGCTTACGGCTGATTTTGGAATGATTTTCAAAAAACTCAACGCCTTCATCAACAGTCATTTCAAGAATATCGTTAATGTTTTTACCTTTATAATGAACACTTAAGGTCTCTCTGTTGTATCTCTTACCCTTACAAACCT
>JAZNGX010000146.1:0-8727 GCA_045576675.1 Clostridia bacterium
CTTTTTGTGTATTTTTTACCATATTATACACTTAAATGCGTAAATTGTCAACATAATTTTCGCAATTGCGTAAAAATTTGTTGACATTTACACATTTAAAAGATAAAATCATCGTAAGGGGGTATATTATAATGAATATTGGCGATAAACTAAATAAATTAATTTTGATTTCCAAAATAACAAAAAAGGAACTCTCCGACTGTTCAGGCGTTCCATTAACAACGATAGACAGTATTATCAGAAGAAACAGTAAAAAGGTTGATTGTGACACGTTACAAAAGCTTGCTGACGCATTAGGTGTTGAGATTGCTTACTTTTTTTCAAGACCGAGCGATAATCCCGCTATAACTCTTTCCGCTGATGAATGTGAAATAGTATTAAGACACAGATTTCTTGATGATATGGGCAAAAAGCTTGTTGATATTGTTTTAAATCACGAGGTCAGCCGTGTAGAAAACATCGTTAATGTTAAGTTTGAAATTTTAACCGGTGACGTTAGCGAAGCAAAACAAGCCGAGGTTGATATAGATGAGCTTAACTCCGCTATAAACGAGCTTCAATAATAAAGACAAACCGGTATCATATAGTGCCGGTTTGTCTTTTTAATATTTTTAACCAGTTAATAAATCCATAGATGTCATTTACAAGGAACACCACAAAGCATATAATTACCGATAAATACATGCTGTTATTTAGGCTTGCCATTATCCACAGAATAATCAGCACTATATCATTTGCAGCATATGCAACTGCGTAATAAGGGCTTCGTCTGAAGGTAAGATATACTGCAACGAAGCTTGTTGTCACCGACACTGTACTCCAAAATATATACGCCGTTCCGAAAAACTCCAATATAAAATAAAACACAAACGTTACAATAGAAGTTAATAATATCATAAACCCAACCTCGCATATGCTTATTTTATTAACCTCCACCTCTGCCTTATTACCCTTATAAGGATTTTTCAGCCAGGCAATCAATGAAAACAACGCCATCGGTGCCGTCATACCAAGATAGGTTATCATTTCACCATAATATGCACAGGAGTATGATATTATTCCATATAATATGCTGAATATTATCATAAGAAGCTGCCCGAACGGATTGCCTTTTGCGTTGAAAATCAGCGATGTTACACCTATTAGTGATGCAGTTAAAGTAAGATAATCTGAATTATCAAATAAGCAAAAAGAAATCACAATCAAGCCAACCGAAGTGCACCATAGTATGATTTCAGTCATTGTAAAAAATTTTAAAAATTTTTTCATAAGTCCTCCACAAAAAAATAAACATCCGAAGTACAACTTCTAAGACCTAACGTTGTACTAACGAATGCTTAAACATTCACTACCCGGTGGCAGTATGATTATTATATATTATTTTTCTGTAAAAATCAAGTATGAGATTATCTTTTATAATTGAGTGAAATATCTTCAAAGTACGAATGATATTTAATGTTTCTTTCTTTTGGAAACAAAAAGTCAAATAAATCCACAAAATAATCATCTGTCATACTTGCCATATAATCCACTATTATCTGATTTGGCTCAGACTCAGCATAATCATCGGTTACATAATACTTTCTGTAGCTATTTACATAGTCAATATGATGCACAAACACTGGTGAATTTTTGTCACCTGTAAGCAAGTCAATCAAAAGCTTATGGTACATTTTTTCAAACATAGGTGCCACAAGTTCATCATTCTTTTTAGTAACATTTGAATTCCCATAAATATATCTGTAATTATCTGCCTTACTCTTTTTCAGCTCTTCAAAATATTCATCATCAAGCTTGATATAGCCTTTGCCATAGCTGTTTTCAATAATGTTTACTATAAGATTATTTATAATAGAAGCATTGTGAACGCCCATATTTTGTGCACTGAACATTTCATTGTCACTTAAAATTTTTGTTCTTAAAGCATCCTGTCTGTCTTTGCCAAGATATGCAATCATATCACAGATACGTACAACGCATCCCTCAAGAGTAGACGGAATAAGCTCATCAGAAGCATTTTTATTTTTGTAACAGTTTTCAACAACAGCATCAAATTCCTCAAAGGAATTAAGGTTTGACGGAACATATTCGCCAAGCTCAAATTCACCGTTGTGACACAGTATTCCATCAAGTGTCTGCAGACTTATGTTAAAGTTAAAAATCCCATCCAAAACACGTACACTGTGTACATTGTGATGAAAATATCTTCCTGTTTTTTCATTATATAAATTGTTAAGATACTTTTCGCCGGCATGACCGAAGGGCGTATGCCCTATATCGTGACCAAGGGCAATTGCTTCAATCAAATCCAAATCAAGATTCAAAAGCCTTCCGATGTTTCTTGCAATTCTTGAAACAAACTGAACGTGCAATGCCCGTCTTGTTATATCGTCATTTTTGTAAAAAGAAAACACCTGAGTTTTATCAGTATACCTGTTATAATACGGACTATGCATAATCTTTTCAACATCACGCACAAATGCAGGTCGCCACAAATTTTCTTTGTCGTGATTTGGTCTGCGGCGGATTGCTCTGTTTTTAAGCTCACACTTTTCTTTTAAATCACTTTTTATTCTGTTTTGTATTTCTTCTGAAAGACTGTTATATTTAATCATTTTTCTCCTTTATAAGCACATACTCCTTCAAAAATAGCTTGTGCCACCTTTGTCTGATAATTGTTTTGTGTTAAAAGCTGTTCTTCCTCGGGATTTGATAAAAACCCACACTCCACAATGACTGCGGGAGTTTTTACACCCTTTAAAAGATAAACCTCGTCCGTTATTGTTTTTGCAACTCTGTTGTTGCCGTCGGCAAGCACTTTAATAAGTGATTGTTGTATATTTTCCCCAAGCTTTTGTGCCTCTTCATTATCCGCATAAAAAACCTGAGCACCCTTATATTTTGATTGTTCAAACTTGTTCTGATGTATACTCACAAAAATTGCATTACTGTTTTTGTTTAGTATACTTTTTCTCTTTTGCAGGTCTGACCTTTTCTGGCTGCGGACTTTTGAGCTTTCCGTGTCGTGAAGTGACATATCCGAGCTTCTGGTCATTATTACCTTCCATCCGTTTTTCTCAGCTTCAGTTTTTAGTTTTAATGCAATTGAAAGATTAATATTTTTTTCAAGCACACCGGTAATACCTACCGCCCCTCCGTCCTGACCGCCGTGTCCGGCATCAATAACCAAGGTTTTCTCAGGCACAACCTCTTCCTTTGCAGTACCGAAATATGCTGCAGAAAACAACATAGAAATCACCAGCACCAAGGTTAAAAATACATAAGATTTTTTTAATATAATAAGCATAAATTTCACCCCATACTTAATATATATTAAAAAAATCAAATTATATTACAAGTCCTCCATTCGGGCTTATTATCTGCCCCGTGATAAACCTGCCGTTTTCTGCAAGATATAAAGCACATTGTGCGATATCTTCAACAGTTCCAACAATTCCAAGTGGTGTTTCTTCCATTACCAAAGCCTTTGCTTCATCATCAAGTATACTATTCATTTCGGTGTCAATCATACCGGGTGCAATGCAGTTAACAGTAATCCCTGAAGGGCCTACTTCTTTTGCAAGAGCCTTTGTAAGACCTATAAGCCCTGCTTTTGCAGCAGAATAATGAACTTCACAGGATGCCCCGCATATTCCCCACATAGAAGAAATATTGATAATGCAGCCCGCCTTTTTATTAATCATATAAGGCAACGCAGCCTTGCAGCAATAAAACGCACCGGACAGATTAACATCTATCATTTTGTGCCATTCCTCATAAGAAATATCGGTAAAAAGCTTTTGCTGTGCGATGCCTGCATTGTTTATAAGTATATCAACGTTGCCGGCTGCCTCAAACATTTTTTGAACCTGAGCGTAATCTGACACATCAGCTTGTATTGCAATGCCGCCCACCTTTTGGGCAAGTGCAAATGCTTCTTTTTCGCTTTTGTTGTAATTAATTATAATGCGGTAGCCTTTTTTTGCGAAAAGTGCGGCAATTGCCGCACCTATTCCTCTTGAGCCACCTGTAACAAGTACAGTTTTCAATTCAATTCTCCTTATTGAACAGTAATATTTTCTGCAACAGGCATCATTTTATCGCCTTGCCACACAAATATAGAAACTCTTCCTACACTTTCGGCAGGATACATTTTTGACATAAACCAATATACATTTTTGTTTTTCATCGGAACTCTATTGGCTTTTATTATTCTGCCGTCTGTATCATAAAATACAAAATACGCATCGGGGCAATAATTACAATCCCTTTCATTTTTGATGAAAATAACAGAATTGCTTATATTGTCAATTGTTACCGGTACAGACACACCATTTTTTGCATAAAAAGGGTTTATATCAAAATCATACAATTCAACAAACGAGTTATCATACTCCTGTTTAGTAATAATATCAAACTCACTGCCGTCAAATTTTGATTTAACATATTCATAAACAAAAAGCGTTCCGTTATCATTTGTGAAAATATTATTGGTGTATGTTTTTGAATATCCGTATTCAGGCAGAAGATTGAATACGTTGTTTTCTTGTTTAACATGAAGGTGTCTATATGCATAAAAATATCCGTCACGGTAGTGAATTGTTTCTTTGGTTGGGTTCACATCATGAAAGCAATAATTAACAGTGCTGTACTTATCATCATTACATTCAACAGTAATGTTATCCCACGAAGTATGACCAAGTGCTTTTATTCTTTCGTCACTTAAAAGAAAATGACTGTGGTCAACGCATACTACGTTTGTAGGGTCGTCGTGTGTGGTATCGGCATGGTACCAGTTGTTTCCAAGCTTAACAAGACTCCAGCCGTGGTTAAGCTTACTGCTTGAAACAAACTTTGCTTCAATACCAACTCTGTTAAGCAGCATATTATATGCAAGGGTGTATCCCTGACAAACAGCCAAGTTATTAACCAAAGCACCATACGCAGTGTGATTTCTCCATTGCTCATCAGTTTTTTGTTCAATGTTTGTTTCAGAATATTCAAGATTGTATGTAACATTGTCGATTATGTAATCGTGAAGCACAAGTGCTTTTTCTTCATCCGTCATACTATGGTCTATTACGTCTGCCACAATGCCGTCTGCAATACAAAGTGCGTTTGAAAGCTGTTCTTCTGTTATTATATATTCGGGATAAAAATATACCGAAGCATTTAACTGGGTACTGGTATAATCGTAAACCGTACAACTGTAAACATAACTTGTTGCCGCCTGCATAAGCTCAGGATTTTCAAACAAGATATTAAAATACATATTACCATACTTTGAAACTACAAAATTGTATATCTGGTTGCTTATTGTCTTAGTCAGATAACCGTTTTGTACAACAGTTTCGCCTGCTTTTAATGTATATGGAATATTAACTCTGAATTCACAACACTTTTCAAAATCCACAATAGCTTTTCTCAGCTTTATATAATCTGCATTTGAATAATATGCCACCGAAAGAGAGTTTGACGTTCCGGAGCTGTATGGGGTAATAACCGGAAAATCATCTGAAAATTCAAAGCCGCCTGTTGTTTCGTAATTATCGGCATATGCAACACACGTTGAAAGGATAACAATAACAAGTATTAAAAGCACTTTTTTCATCACAAGTCACCTCATTGTAATTATATATTAAAAAGCAAAATGTGTCAACAAATAAGTATTGAAATTCACAAAAAAGTATGTTATAATAATATCATAAAAAACGTACTGACCGACGAGGGTTATTAGCCCGAGTAACAAGGCGTATTATCTAAGCTTTTAATCAGTGCGTTTTTACGCACTATTTTTTTTGGAGGTTGTAAAATGGAAACAAGAATTGCACTAATAGGAATAATAGTTGAAAACTTAGACTCTGCAGAAAAAATCAATGATATTCTGCATCAGTACAGTGATTATATTATCGGCAGAATGGGATTGCCGCACAAAGAAAAAAACATCTCAATTATGAGTATTATTCTTGATGCTGATAATGATGTTATAAGCTCACTTTCAGGCAAAATTGGTATGTTGCCTGATGTTTCGTGCAAAACAGTTTATGCAACAAAATAAGGAGGTAATATTATGTATAACAGCAAATCAAAAAAAGCAGAAGAATTTATCTGTGATGAAGAAATTCTTAACACAATAGAGCTCGCTAAAAAGCAAAGCAATGATAAGGAGCTTGTAAAAAGCATTCTTGAAAAAGCAAGACAATGCAACGGTCTTGACTATAAAGAGGCTACCACTCTTTTAATGTGTGACGATGAAGAAACTATAAACGAGCTTTACAAGATTGCTCACGATATAAAGCAGAAAATATATGGCAACAGAATAGTAATGTTTGCTCCACTTTATCTTTCAAACTACTGTGTTAACGGATGTCTTTACTGCTCATATCATAATTCAAACTGTGAGATGAAAAGAAAAAAACTAAGCCGTGAGCAAATTATTGAAGAGGTTACTGCACTTCAGGATATGGGACATAAGCGCCTTGCACTCGAAGCAGGCGAAGACCCCGTAAACTGCCCGATTGAGTATATTTTAGACTGTATTGAAACAGTGTACTCGGTAAAGCACAAAAACGGTTCAATAAGACGTGTTAATATTAACATAGCCGCAACAACGGTTGAAAATTATAAAAAGCTTAAGGAGGCAGGAATCGGAACATACATTTTATTCCAGGAAACCTACCACAAGCCCACATATGAAAGACTTCACCCAACAGGGCCTAAGCATAACTATGAGTATCACACAACAGCAATGGACAGAGCTATGGAAGCAGGCATTGACGATGTTGGCATTGGTGCTTTATTTGGTCTTTATAATTATCAGTACGACTTTGTGGGACTGCTATTGCACGCAAAGCATCTTGAAGACACCTTCGGCGTAGGACCACACACTATAAGTGTACCAAGAGTATGCCCTGCAGATGACGTTGATTTATCAATATTCCACGATACAATTCCTGATGATATTTTCAGAAAAATTGTTGCAATTTTAAGAATTGCTGTACCATACACTGGTATCATTATTTCAACACGCGAATCAAAGGAATCAAGAAAGAAGGTACTTGAAATCGGTGTTTCACAGATAAGCGGCGGTTCAATCACCAGTGTTGGCGGCTATGCAAAGGGCAGAGATGACACGGCACAGTTTGATATAACAGACAGCCGTCCGTTAGATGAGGTTGTACGCTGGCTTTGTGAGGAAGGCTATGTTCCAAGCTTCTGCACCGCCTGCTACAGAGAAGGCAGAACGGGTGACAGATTTATGGCATTTGCAAAAAGCGGTCAGATTTGCAACTTCTGTCAGTCAAATGCACTTCTTACACTAAAGGAATATCAGCTTGACTATGCACACGATGATACAAAGCGTGCCATCCAGAAGGTATGGGACGACGAAATATTACGGGTTCCAAACCTTGATGTAAGAAACAAGGCTCTTGGATATGTAGAGGAAATCGAAAAAGGAAAACGAGATTTCAGGTTTTAAGCAGGTGATATTATGAACAATACCCCAAACGCAAACAGACTTCATATTGCAGTTTTCGGCAAATGCAACAGTGGTAAATCATCGCTTGTTAATGCTATCGCAAATCAGAACACAGCCCTTGTTTCTGACAAAGCAGGCACTACCACCGACCCTGTTTATAAAGCAATGGAAATTCATCCGCTCGGTGCGTGTGTTTTAATTGACACTGCTGGCTTTGACGATACAACTGAATTGGGTGAAATGCGTATAAAATCTGCACAGCAGGTAATTGCCAAAGCCGATATTGCAATAATGGTATTCAGTGATACAGATATAGAATACGAAAAACAATGGATAAAAAAGCTTAATGATGCAAAAGTTCCGGTTCTTGCTGTTGCAAACAAAAGTGATATTAATGATACAAACACGCTTGCAAAGCTTATAAAATCAGAATTAAAGCTTGATGCAATCGAAGTAAGTGCAGTTACAGGTCAGGGCATTGCTTTGCTTAAAGATGCCCTGGTACGCCTTGTACCTGAGGATTTTGAAATGCCAAGTATAACTGCCCATCTTTGTAAAGAAAACGATGTTGTTATGCTTGTTATGCCACAGGACATTCAGGCACCAAAGGGAAGACTTATTTTGCCACAGGTGCAAACCATACGTGACCTTTTGGATAACAAATGCCTTGTGTATTGCGTAACGACAGATAAAATGGAAAAGGCTCTTGCTACATTAAAAGAGCCTCCAAAGGTAATAATAACTGATTCACAGGTTTTTGACGTGGTATACAAACTCAAGCCTGAACAAAGTGTTCTGACGTCTTTTTCTTCCCTTTTTGCACGTTACAAGGGTGATATAGACGAATATGTAAAGGGTGCAGAAATGATACCAAAGCTTACTGAAAATGACACTGTTCTTATTGCTGAGGCTTGTTCACACACACCGCTTGACGGGGATATAGGACGTGTAAAGCTGCCGAAAATGTTAAAATCAATTGCAGGAGAGGGTTTAAAAATCCAAATTGTTTCAGGAACGGACTTTCCTGAGGATTTGTCACCTTATTCGCTTGTAATTCACTGCGGTGGATGTATGTTTAACAGAAAATATATTCTGTCAAGAGTACAAAAAGCAAAAAACAATAACGTTCCGATAACAAATTATGGTATTGCAATTGCAAAGATTAAAGGTATTTTGGATAAAATTAAGTATTAATTGCAAAAAACACTTGAAAACATTGCAAATATATTATATAATAACATATATAC
>JAZNGX010000147.1:0-6145 GCA_045576675.1 Clostridia bacterium
CCTTACAATACAAGTTTACCATATAAAACCACAAAAATCAATCGGCATATTTCAACATAAGAAAAGCGGCTATGTCAACCGACACAACCGCTTTTATCATCATATCATAAGACCATCAATAATCTCTTTTAAGTATTCAATAAACTGAATATCATATTTGCTTTTTATATAATCCTTTCTATAAATCAAAACATCATGCGAACGCTCGCCCTCGATTTTTCGCTGAACAAGCTTATATTTTTTCAAAGTTTCCTCTGTAACAGGAGGTGACAGAGCATATGCAAGAGAGGTGGAAAGCAGATTATATCGGCTGCTTCGCTCAAACATATAAATTTTCTTTTTTGACTGTGCCATCCGTTGCACCTTAAGCTCTGCTGTAGACATAAATGGAACAGACAAATCGCCACGCATAACCTGAACATAATCTGAAAGCTTTGTTCTGTCCAGCTTTTCTTCATTTGCGAGCGGATGATTTTCAGACATTATTGCAAGTCTTTCAAAGTCCCAGATTTCTTCATAATCAAGGTTTTTATCCTTGAAAAAGCTCACGAAATTCTGCAGATAATTCTTCTCCCATCTTACAATTCCCATATCAAAGTCGCCGTCAGCAACAGCCTGAGCTGCAGTTACGGAATCAGTTTCTTTAAATTTTATATCCATTTCGTTGCTGTCAATCGTATTTGCAAGCTTTATAAATGCCCTGTAAACATAGTCAGCCTGAGCTGCACACAAGCTGAAATTTACAATATTCTTGCTTTTGTTAATATAAATATCTTCGATTTCAGAAACCTTATTAAGAATATTTTTTGCATACACCAAAAACTCACGTCCTGCAGGGGTAACAATAACACCTGTTGAAGCACGCTTGAATATTGATATTCCAATCTCAGCTTCAAGATCTTTAACCGCCTTGCTGAGATTAGGTTGCCCCATAAAAAGGTTTTCTGCAGCCTGAGTTATTGAGCCTGCCTTTTCAATTTCAACAACGTATTTAAACTGCGAAAGATTCATTTTTTTGCTCCTAAAACAGTTCTTTTAATTTTGCTTAAAGCTCGTCTTGTGTAATATCTTATTCTTTTTACAACACGGCGAGCGTACAGTCTCTTTAAATATGCCGCATATTCCTTATTGTCAGGCGTAACAGTTTGTCCGTCACGCTTTAATGCAGTCATAAGCCCTATTATCATACTGTCCGTAACGTTATATTCGTACTGAAACTGATTGTCGCCACACAAAACATAGCTGTTCTTTTTCACCTTAACAATTCTATGTAGCACAAACTGACCGTTCGTGCGTTTGTAAAGTATAGCATCATACTTTTGAGGTTTTCTTAAAAGCGGACTTATAATAACACTGTCCTGCCCTTCACGGATAAGGGGCATCATACTTTGCCCGTTAGGCATAAAGCTTACGCTGCCGCCATTTTCCAATATCTCTTCTATAAAAGGCTCTATATCTTTTAAATATACTGATTTTGACATTTTTGTCACCTCAGAAAATCAAATTTTCAATTACTTTTTTCGCCTCATTGCTGTCGGCTGACACACATAGCACCGCCACATTCCCCGAATATAACACAACTGCATTCTTTAATCTTTCAATTTCAGCAGGAATGTATGTTTCATAGCTTTTTATCTGAGCTTGTATTCTTTTTTCAAAAAGTGCTTTATCGGCATCTGTTAGCTTTTCAAATTCAACTACTGTTACTTCTTCTGCTGTTGCACCGCTTCCTATATATGTGGCAGATTCTTCAACATTTTCATCATCAAAGCCATACACAGCTTCTGCAATATCATCATCAATAAGCTCAAGCTTGTCTTCAAACGAAATTGCGGCAACAATTTCTGCCGCAGCTTTTTCAGCATCTATGTCTTTTTGTGGATTTCCACAGGCAGTCAACAGCATCGCAACCGCCACCACTGCTATCAGTAAATCAGATTTCATCAAGTTTTTCTCCTTTTATAAACTTTAGCCAACGCTGACAGAATTGCAAATTAAGATGTATGCCGTCTGTCGAGGCTTCTTTATATAAATTTCCGTTTTCGTCGCACATTATACTATGCGTATCAAGACATTTCATCTGCCTCTTGTTACTTATATTTTTAATAATTTCGTTGAATTCTGCAATTCTTTCATTATTCACATAATCCTTTGGATTTTTCATAAGTTCACGGTTTACAGGCATTATAGTCTGCAATATAATTTCAGCCTGCGGACAGGCTTCCGCTATTTCATCAAGCATACGGTTGTATGCCTGCTCAAAGGACTGTGAATAAGCCCATCCAAGTTCGTTTGTTCCAAGCATAATATAGACTCGCTCAAGGCTGTTTTCAGCAATTGCCTGAACAATTGTTTTGCTTTCATCAATCAAAGGCTTTTCAACAACATCACTCACTGTAAGACCGGTTTCAGTATAAAAGGTTGCATCCGTAAGCCCTGAATATAGCATAAGTCCCTGAGTGCGTGAGTTTCCGATAAATGCGGCTTTTGAAAAATCCGTAATTATTTCAGGTTCCGGCATTTTATCAGGTTCGGTTATATTCTCAGGTATACTTACAAAGCTTTTTGCGTTGTTTAGTCCAATTGCACCTGCCAGCAAAAATACAAATATCACAAACACAGTTGTGTAAATTTTTCTCACTTAAATTACTCCTCAAATTGAATTTTGCACAATTTTGCATAAAGACCATCTTTTGCAACAAGCTCTTCATGCGTTCCGATTTCGGCAATTTCGCACTTGTCAAGCACAACGATTTTATCTGCGTTGCGTACAGTTGAAAGTCTGTGAGCTATAATTATAGTGGTTCTGTTCATAATAACTCTGTCAATTGCCTTTTGAATAAGCTTTTCTGTAGCAGTATCAACCGATGCAGTTGCCTCGTCAAGTATTAAAACAGGCGAGTTTCTAAGCACCGCCCTTGCTATAGAAAGTCTTTGTTTTTGACCACCGGACAAACGCACACCGCGTTCACCTATAACTGTATCATAACCATTCTCAAAGCCCATAATAAACTCGTGTGCATTCGCAACCTTTGCGGCATTTATTATCTGATCGTCTGTTGCACCTGCAACACCATACGCAATGTTTTCCGCAACAGTACCATTAAACAAAAACACGTCCTGCAAAACAACACTTATATTGTCACGCAGGGATTTAAGCGTAACATCGGATATGTTATGCCCGTCCAGCCTTATTGTTCCGCTAACAGGGTCGTAAAAACGTGCGATAAGGCTTATAAAAGTTGTTTTACCAACACCTGTAGGGCCAACAAGCGCAACCGTTTCACCGGGATTTATTTCAAGCGAAATATTTTTTAATACATCTATTCCGTTACCGTATTCAAACGAAACATTTTCAAAGCTTATACTTCCTTTAACATCTGTTATGTCATACGCACTGTCACTGTCGGTAATTTCAGACGGAGTGTCAAGCAGTTCAAAAATTCTGTCAGCCGCCGCAAGAGAATTCTGCAAATCCTCGTTAAGTCTGCCCATATTACGAACCGGCTGATAAAGCTTGCTGAGATAAAGAATAAATGCAACAATATCCGCCGCAACGACAACACCCTTCACCGCAAGAAAGCCACCTGCTGCAACAACAATTACTGTGCCAAGATTGTTAACAAGCTCAATAAACGGATGATAAACTGCACCACGTGTTAGCGCATACATTGTTGTGTCACGCTGTTGCTTTGCTTTTTTACCAACACGCTCACTTTCACGCTCGTGTTGATTAAAAAGCTGAATTTCCTTCATTCCCGAAATATCGTCCTGCAAAACTGCGTTAAGCTCTCCAAGCTCCTGATGCGAACGTTTGAAAACAGGGCGCACTTTTTTTGCATAATAGCTAACACCAAAAGCGATTATTGGCATAATAATCAATGAAAAAAGCGCAAGAACATAGTTTATAAACAAAAGTATAATAAACACGCCTGCAAACATAAATGAATTTATCACAAGGTCAGGCAAGGCGTGAGCAATTAAAACCTCTAATGCAGAGCTGTCATTTGTAACACGGCTCATAAGCTGACCCGTCTGCTTGTCGTTATAAAACCTCATTGAAAGGTGTTCAAGCTTTTCAAAAAGCATTATTCTTAAATCAGCAATAAAATGCCAAGCACTGTGGTGAAGAAAAAACGAACGCATAAACTGCCCAAAAGCCATTATAACATAAAGTGTAAGAAGCATAACTGCAATTGTTGTTGTTTGCTCTGATATCATTCCGCCATCGGTAACAAGGCTTATAAAATTTCTTATAAGCATCGGCGAATAAAGCTCTGCAACAGTTGTTATAACAAGCCCTAAAGTACCTATAACCAAATATATCCAATATTGCTTTGCCATTTTAACCAGACGGATAAGCTGTCTCATTTTTTTCATCCCACTTTCTATCATAACATTATATCACTGACAGTATTCTTTTTCAATGGATAACATACAAAAAATTATAATATTTTTAAATAAGGGAATTACTTATATTGTATTAATGAATTAACTTCAAAAACTCCTGAGCCGCCTTAGAAAGCGGTGAATGCTTCAAATATGCATATCCTATGCTTCTTGCAGGCAAGGGCGGGCAAAGCCTCATTTTCTGCACCTTTTTCTGCTCGAGGCTTTCCTTTGAAAACTCTTCTATAACGCACGACACACCAAGATGAATAGATGCAAAACGAAGCAAAAGCTCGTGTGCGGCAATTTCAATCTGTGGCTTAAGTTCAATGTTCTTTTGCCGAAATTTTTCATTAATATAATGCCTTGTTGCTGAGTTTTTTTCAAGCAGAATAAGTGGCTCTTCCGCCATATCTGCCCACGAATATTGCGTCTTAACTTCTTGTTCGGGACTGCATACAAATATATCGTGAATTTCAAAACAAGGCTCAATGCAAAGCTCGTCATCATCAACAGGCAGATTAACAAAAGCAAGCTCTGCCTTGCCTTCCTTTACAAGCTGAAGCATATGATGCGAATATGAATTAGCCATTTCAATGCGTATTCCGGGATAAGTTGCGTGAAATCTTTCAAGATAAGGCAGCAGATAATGACTCGTAATAGTGTCACCTGCAGCAATCACAAGCGAACCGCCTTCAAGATGATGAAGCCGTGCAAGCATAGTTTCACCCTGCTCGATTGAACTCATTGCACTTTCAACCTTTTGAAACAGCACCTCACCCTCTTTTGTGAGCGTAACTCCACGGCGTGAACGGGTAAAAAGCTGCGTGTCAAGATCCTGTTCAAGCTGATGAATACATTGAGAAATTGCAGACTGAGAAATGTAAAGATGCTTTGCCGCAATTGAAAACGACTCATATCGGGCAGTTTCATAAAAAATCCTATAATAATCAAGCTTGGTTTTCATATTAGCTCTCCTTATCACTGTTGTAAGTTTTATCTATTTTACTAATAGTTATAATTGTATTATAATAATATATGTAAAGAAAGTCAATAGCCGAAATCGGTTTAATTTATATTGGCTAATCAGGAGGAATATTTATGGAAAGAAAAACAGGTACAGTATCAAGGGGCGTTCGCTGCCCTATCATCCGTGAAGGTGACGACCTTGCCAACATAGTAGTTAACAGCGTTACAGAAGCTGCCGATGCTGAAGGCTTTGCATTACGTGATCGTGACGTAGTTGCAATCACAGAATCAATTGTTGCACGTGCACAGGGTAACTACGTATCTGTAGATGCAATTGCCAAGGATGTGAAAAACAAGCTTGGCGGCGAAACTATAGGCGTAATTTTTCCAATTTTAAGCCGTAACCGCTTTGCCATCTGCCTTCGCGGAATAGCAAGGGGCGCCAAGAAGATAGTGCTTATGCTCAGCTATCCTTCTGACGAGGTGGGTAACGCTCTTATCAGCCTTGACATGGTGGACGATGCCGGCGTAAACCCCTACTCCGACGTTCTGACGCTTGAGAAATACCACGAGCTTTTCGGCTACGTTAAACACGAGTTCACCGGAATAGATTACGTTGAATATTACGGCAACCTCATTAAGGAGGAGGGCGCAGAGGTAGAGATAGTATTTGCCAACCAAGCAAAGGCCATCCTTAACTACACCGACTGCGTGCTTGCCTGCGACATTCACTCCCGCGCACGTACAAAGCGCATTCTTAAGGCGGCAGGCGCGAAGGTTGTTTGCA
>JAZNGX010000148.1:0-10215 GCA_045576675.1 Clostridia bacterium
GAAAACAAAAAGCACCCATCTCAAATATACTTTGAGACGGGTGCAATTATACATATAAAATCACACTCGCGGTACCACTCAAATTGCACAGATTAACTCTGCACCACTTTAAGGTCTAACAACCTCTTTTGCACTAACGTAGCATTCACGGAAGAAACTACTTAATTTCGCGTCTCCGGCTCAGAAGTGAGGGGCCATTGGATAATCTCGGCATTGGCTCGCAGCAACCGCCAACTCTCTTTAGCTTAATTTATCCGACCTTCTTCGTCACAGCCTTTATTTTATTAAATTATTTTATATATTACCACGTTTTATTTTAGTTGTCAAGAAAAATTTTTCTTGCTTTTGCGATAGCTTCGTTGTCAGGCGGAAGGGTTTCACTTAATTCGTAATCAAGCTTTAACTGTTCCCATTTGTATTCGCCAAGCTTATGAAATGGGAGCAGGTCAATACGCCCAACGCATTTATATTGCTTAAGCTTTTTGTTAAGGCTTTCAAGCATATCAAAATTTAGTGTAACACCGGGAATAACAACGTGTCTTATCCACACTGGTTTTCCGATGCTTTCGCAATAGTTTAGCGTATCCAAAGCATTTTTATATGCAAAATCAGTTTTAGTAACTGATTTATATAAGACTTCGTTTTCTGCCTTGATGTCAAGGAGCAACATATTTGCCAAATCAATAATGGAGGAGGATTCCTCAATTGGCATACTGCCAGCAGTGTCAAGTGCAGTATGTATTTTGTGTTTTTTACATTCAGTAAGTATCGCTCTGGTAAATTCAGGCTGAAAAAGCGGTTCTCCGCCTGATAAAGTAACACCACCGCTTAAAAAGTTTTTATATGACAATATATCGGTCATAATTTCATCAACGGTTTTTTCTTTGCCGCCGTCACCATCCCACGCATCTGGATTATGACAGTATATACAACGCAGAGGACAGCCCTGCATAAAAACAATGTATCGTATGCCCGGACCGTCAACTGCACCAAAGGTTTCAACTGAATGAATTCTGCCCTTAATGCTCATAACTAAAACCTTTCGTGGAACGTTCTGCTTATTACATCAAGCTGTTGTTCACGTGTGAGCTTTATAAAATTAACTGCATAGCCTGAAACCCTGATTGTAAGCTGAGGATACTTTTCGGGGTGATCCATTGCATCAAGTAAAACGTCTTTGTTAAGAACATTTACGTTAATGTGATGACCATGCTCTAAGCAGTATCCGTCAAGCAGTGCCGCAAGGTTTGTGCGTTTTTCATCTTCGCTTGTTCCAAGTGCTGCAGGAACAATTGAGAATGTATATGAAATTCCGTCTTCAGAAAAGTCATAGGGCAGCTTTGCAACTGATTTCATTGAAGCAACGCAGCCGTTGCAGTCACGTCCGTGCATTGGGTTAGCACCCGGGGCAAACGGAACACCTGCTTTTCTGCCGTCAGGAGTTGTGCCTGTTTTTTTGCCATAAACAACATTTGAAGTAATTGTGAGAATTGACATTGTTGTTTTTGAGTTTCTGTAAGTTTTATGCTTTTTAAGATTGTACATAAACTTTCGTACAACGTTAACAGCAATTTCGTCAACACTTTCATCATTGTTACCATATTTTGGATAGTCACCGATGATTTCAAAGTCAACTGCAAGACCGTTTTCATCTCTTATCGGTTTAACCTTTGCGTGTTTTATTGCAGATAGGCTGTCTGCCACAACTGAAAGTCCTGCAAGACCGCATGCCATTGTGCGAACAATGCTTTCGTCGTGCAATGCCATTTCAAGTCTTTCATAGCAGTATTTATCATGCATATAATGAATGATGTTAAGTGTGTTGATATAAAGCTTTGAAAGCCAGTCGCAAATTATGTTAAAGTTGTGAAGAACCTTATCATAATCAAGATACTCGTCCATAATCGGCATAATTTCAGGACCAACCTGAACATTGTATCTTTCATCCTTGCCACCATTTATCGCATATAGCAAAGCCTTTGCAAGATTTGCTCTTGCGCCAAAAAACTGCATCTGTTTGCCGACCTTCATTGCAGAAACGCAGCAGGCAATTGCGTAATCATCACCGAATTTCTGACGCATTAAATTGTCGTTTTCATACTGGATTGAAGATGTTTCTATAGAAATTTTTGCACAGTATTCTTTAAAGTTCTGCGGAAGAAGCGGAGTCCATAAAACAGTTAGATTTGGCTCAGGAGCAGGACCTAAGTTTGTAAGTGTATGCAAAAATCTGTATGACATTTTTGTAACCATATGTCTGCCGTCTGCAGCAACACCACCGATTGATTCTGTAATCCATGTGGGATCGCCTGAGAACAATTCATCATAAGCAGGAGTACGTAAAAATCTTACGATACGAAGCTTCATAACAAAATGGTCAACAAATTCCTGAATTTCTTTTTCAGTATATTTACCTTCTTCGAGGTCTTTTTCTGAATATATATCCAAAAATGTTGATACTCTTCCCAATGACATTGCAGCTCCGTTTTGCTCCTTTACTGCGGCAAGATAACCGAAGTAAAGCCACTGGATAGCTTCTTTTGTGTCTGTTGCAGGGCGTGAAATATCATATCCATATGATGCTGCCATTTCTTTTAATTCTTTTAATGCCTTTATCTGTTCGGAAATCTCTTCACGAAGTCTTATGATAACAGAATCCATTGCATCGTATACAATGTTTCTTTTTGCATTTTCTTTTTTCTCTATAAGATAGTCAACACCATAAAGAGCAACACGGCGGTAGTCGCCGATGATTCTGCCTCGTCCGTATGCATCGGGCAAGCCGGTAATGATACCGGTGTGACGTGCTAGCTTCATTTCGTCAGTATATGCATCAAAAACGCCGTCGTTATGTGTTTTTCTGAATTTAAAAACGTGTTCAACGCTGTCGTCAGTTTTCTTGCCGTAAGCGTCAAGCGAGCTGCGTACAAGTCTTATACCACCAAATGGCATAATTGCACGCTTTAATGGCTCATCAGTCTGCAGACCAACAATTTGTTCCAGTTCCTTATCTATATAACCCGGGTTATGTGCAGTAATGGTAGAAATTGTTTTTTCGTCCACATCGTAAACGCCGTTTCTTTCACGTTCTATTTCCATCTGCTTTTTAAGCTTGTCCCAAAGCATAATAGTATTTTCAGTGGGAGTTTCCAGAAATGAGTCATCGCCATCATATGGAGTATAGTTGTTTATAATGAAATCTCTAACGTTTATTTCTTTATTCCAAATACCTTTTTTAAATTCCATAAATATCCCCTCCCTTGGTTTTCTATACTTTCATTATACAACATATTGTTATATAAAACAATGTCAATATTGACAAAAAAACACAAATTTTGAATTAAGTTTTATACTCCGCTTAAATCAAAGGGCGGAGTGTATTCTTCTTTTGCACTTGACTTTTCCTGCATATATCCCGTTGTAAAGCCTAAATCCAGGGCTTTGTTTATAACATACTTGTATTCAAGGCTGGTTATTCGCCTGTTAAGCTCAGGGTATTTGTCATTATGTACATACGGAGTATATTGGCTCATAAGGCTTAACACAAAGTTGTCTGTACCAAAAGAAGACTTTAACTCTTCTAAAATTTTTATTGAATCATCCTTGTGTGAAGGAAGAATAAGATGACGTACAATAACGCCTTTTTCCATAATACCGTTATTGTTAATTATTGCTTTTGGCTGTTGAGTAAGCATTTCCTCCAAAGCCTTGAATGCAATTTTAAAATAATCGGGTGCATGGCTTAAACTTTGTGATAATACACTGTCGTAATACTTTACATCTGTTAAATATATATTGATATAATTATTTAAAAGCTTTATAGTTTCTGATTTTTCGTATCCACCACAGTTGTATACTATTGGTATGTTCGGCTTTGAAATATCCAGAGCAGAAATTATCTGCGGCACATAATGCGTTGGTGTAACAAGATTTATATTATGTGCATTTTGCATTTCGAGCTCAACAAAAATTTCTGCAAGTCGTTGTACAGTAATCTCTTTTCCGTACTCACCACCGCTTATTTCTCTGTTCTGACAGTAAACGCAGTGCATATTGCAGCCTGAAAAGAACACAGTTCCACTGCCATTTGTTCCGCTTATGCACGGCTCTTCCCAATGATGCAGTGTGGCACGCGAAACATAAAGCTTATCAGTGCAACCACAGTAGCCTTTTGCGATACTTCTGTCAGTACCGCAGTTGCGTGGGCATAAATAGCATTTCATTACAGATACGACCTTAAAATCACAGCGTTGCCTGACATTTCAATTGCACCTATATATGCAGGAACAAGCAAAGAGTCACCTTCAACGCAGTCTATTCCATTAATGTTAACAGAGCCTTCACATATAATTAATGTTTCAAAACGGGCTTTGTCCACATCGAATGACTTTGTGCCGTTAACTGTAATTTTTTCTGTAGTAAAGTAGTCACATTTAACCAAAATACCGTCTTTTGTCTGATTATTAGAAACGTCGGTTTTGTTAAGATTTGTAACGTCAATTGCTTTGTCAATATGTAATGGTCTTGTGTTGCCCTGTGCATCTTTTCTGTTGTAGTCGTAAACCCTGTAGGTTGTATCAGAGTTTTGCTGAATTTCGGCGATTAAAAGACCTTTGCCGATGGCGTGAAGCATACCTGACGGAATAAAGAAGCAATCGCCCTTTTTGCATTCAACCGAATTGACAAAATCAAGCAAAGTATTTTCTTTTATAGCTTTTTCAAATTGTTCTTTAGTAGTGTTTTGTTTAAAGCCGTAAATAAGCTTTGCCCCAGGCTCAGCATCTAAAACGTACCACATCTCAGTTTTTCCAAGCTCGCCGTTTTCGTTTTCAAAAGCATATTTATCATCGGGATGAACCTGAATTGATAAATTATCCTTTGCATCAATAAATTTTATGAGCAATGGAAATTTTGTGTCATCATCCTTGTAAATCTTATCACCCAAAAGCCTTTCCTTATGGGTTTTAACTAGCTCAGACAAGGGTATACCGTCATATGTACTTTCACCGTTTTTATGCGAAGCGATTTCCCAGCTTTCTGCTGTTTTTTCATAAGGACTTTGTTTGCCAAAACGGTCTTTTAATTTATTTCCACCCCATAAATAATCTTTAAATACGGGTGTCATTTTTAAAGGCTTCATTTTTATCATCTCCTAATATTTATATTATATCACAGAAAAACTTTCTTGTCACTAGAAATTTAATAAATTACAAAACAGACTTTAATTTCAAGCTATAGTTTTTTTGAAATTACAAATATTAATAACAACAAAGCAATATTGTTTTGTTTTAATATAGATTTTTCGGAGGAGAGGTTTTATGTCTAATAAAAATGTTGTTCCCGAAGCCCGTGAGGCGCTTGACAGATTTAAGTATGAAGTAGCAAATGAAATAGGAGTAAACTTAAAGCATGGCTACAATGGCGATTTAACATCTAAAGATGCCGGACGTGTGGGCGGAAATATGGTGAAAAAGCTTATAGAATACGCAGAAAGAAATATGTCTAAGTAATTTTAGCTGCAAAGAACATTTTTGTTCTTTGCAGCTAATCTATTTTTACTGAATTTTTATATTCAGTTGGCGACATTCCGGTTGTACGCTTAAATACTCGTGAAAAGTATAGCGGATTTGCAAACATAAGCATATCGGAAATCTGGCTGAAATTATAGTTGTGCTCACGTATCAGCTTTTTTGCCTCGTTGATTTTTACTTTGGTTATGTATGTACTTATTGAGCAGTTGTAATTTTGCTTGAATATTTTTGAGAGATATGCTTTTGAATACTTCATTTCTTTGCAAAAACGGTCCACAGATATTCGTTTGTATGCATAAGTATCAAGCTTTTTTAACATCTCCTCGGCAACATGCTCCATCATAGTTTCCTTTGATGAAAAAACGTTTGTGTCACTTGTGTCACATTCGTGACGCAACAGAAGAATAAGAAGCTGTTCTAAGTATGTACGTATCATTTGCTGACCGCCGGCGATGCTTGAATCCTTTAATTTAAGCTCTTTTAGTTCGGGGTCATTAAAAGGAAGGTCAAAGGTTTTTCGCCCCTCGTCTATTATGTTTGAAATAATAGGCTTAAGCTTTGCAGGAAGACGGATTTTTTTCCCTTTAAAGATTTTTATGCTTTGGGAATTACATACAAATGATATTATAAAAATGTTTGGTGCAACAATTCCGTTGGCGTAATGCGTATGGAATTCGTTTGGTTTGTGAAAATAACACTCGCCTTGTGAAAGTGTAAGTTCTTTGTTTTTTAGTTTAATATGCAAATCACCTTTGTCTGCATATATCATTTCCCAGAAATCATGGCTTTCACCCTTCGAACGGAAGCTGCGTTCGAACTCGAAATAATGCAAAGTAACGATTTTTTGGATGTTTATGATGTTTGCGATTTTATGCTTTATATATGTGTTCATATATTTACCTCTTTAAAAGTTGTTTACAAAAAGATATGTTTGGAATAAAAAAATGTATTTAAATATTACCAATATTATTATAATATATAGTTGTAGTAATAGTCAAGTGGAGGATGGATGGTATGAAAAAATTTGCCATTATAGGATTTGGTGCTCTTGGTAAAATTCATTTCGGTAATCTTATAAAAATCGCAGAGCAACGTAAGGATATTATGCTTGTAGCAATATGTAATGATGATCTTGAAGCTGTTTCAAAGAATGTTACCATTAATATTGGTGATGTTTCAGTGGATAATGTTGATTTTTCAAAATACAACCTTTATTCTGATTATAAAGAGATGCTTGAAAAAGAACAGCTTGATTTTGTTTTTGTAACACTCCCCAGCTTTTTGCATTGTGAGGTTTGTACATACTGCCTTGAGTATGGACTTGATGTTTACACTGAAAAGCCTATGGCGATTACTATGGAGCAGTGCGACAAAATGATGGCAGCAGTTAAATCGAGTGGTAAAAAGCTTATGGTAGGGCATTGCTTAAGGTTTTCAGAAGAATACATATATCTTAAAAAGCTTATTGAAAGCGGCGAGTATGGCAAGGTTGTGAAAGCTGAATTTTCAAGAAAATCTCCGCTCCCTGTATGGTCTGCAGGAGGATGGCTGCTTGATGAGAACAAAAGCGGTGGTTGCATAGTTGATATGCATATTCACGATGTTGATGTTATGGTGTGGCTGTTTGGTGTTCCTGATGATGTCACTTCATATACAACAAACTGCAGAAGTGCTTTTGAAAGCTCTTTCGCATTGTACAAATATCCTGACCTTAATGTTTCGATAATAGGTGACTGGGGGATTGCAACCTCGTATAAATTTAAAGCACAGTATAGCGTTACCTTTGAAAAAGCTTATGTTGAATGCATTGGTGGCAAGGTTATGTTGTATACTGATGAAGGTTCTTGTGAGCTTGACCTTACAAGTGATACCAATATGTATTATAAAGAAGAAACTGAATTTATTGAAGCGGTTGTTGACGGGAAACCGTTTGTTACTGCGGATATTAACAGCGTTTATGAAACAATGAAGATAATATTTAAAGAAAGGCAGTGAAGTTATGAACGTATTAGCAATAGGATGTCATCCCGACGACATAGAAATCAACTGTGCGGGAACACTTGCCAAGTGTGTTAAAAGAGGTGACAATGTTACAGTTTGTCACGTTGCAAACGGTAATCTCGGTCATGTTCTTATCGACCCGCCTGAGCTTCGCGAAATAAGAATAGGTGAGGCAAAAAAAGCAGGAAGTCTCGCAGGAATTAAGGTTGTAACCTGCGATATAGGTGATTGCCTTGTGTGTGAAAGCAGCAAAGAGCAGCATGATAAAATTGTCGATATAATAAGAGAGGCAGACCCCGATTTTATTATAACTCATGCACCAAATGATTATATGCCTGACCATGTGGCAGTATCAAGACTTGTGTTCAATGCATCATTCACAGCAAGTGTACCTCATTATGTATCAGGTGTTAACAAGCCTTCAAAGGTTACTCCTATATACTATATGGATAATCTTTCAGGTCTTGGCTTTGAGCCGACTCATTTTGTTGATGTTACCGATGAAATTGATTTAAAGCTTGAAATGCTTGAGTGTCACGAAAGTCAGCTTAAATGGATGCGTGACCATGATAATATTGATTTTGCAGATTTTGTTAAAACCTGTGCCAAATACAGAGGTTATCAGTCAAATTGTCAGTATGCAGAAGCGTTCAGTGAATGCTTGGTATATCCTAAAGTTATAACAAAAAGATTATTGCCGTAAGGAGGAAAAGAAAATGGATTTTTTAAGTACAGTAAAAGGTAGTTTGTTGGAAGGATTTTATCCGAGGGGCTGGGATTTGAAGAAAATAGACGAGTGCTGTGACAAGGGTGTTGCACGCGAAACTTTCTGGAACAAGGATTTTAATCCTGTAGAATGTCAGAATATTTATGAGTTCGATACATATATGGGTCACGAAATTGCATTGCAGATTAAAAATGCACGCGAAAGAGGCGAAAAGCTAGCTATGATTTTGCCTGTTGGTCCTATGGGTATGTACCGTTGGGCAGCATATTTCTTAAATGAATGGAAGATTAACTGTGACCACGTTAATACATTTAATATGGATGAGTGGGCTGACAGTGAAGGTAATACATTGCCAAACGACAATCCTGCTTCATTTGAGTATAGTATGAAGGAAGCATTTTTCAATAAGCTTGATATGACAATTCCTGAGTGTCAGAGAAACTTTGCAACAAAGGAAAACCTGCCTACATATCCTGAAAAGATTGCAAAGCTAAAGGCTGAAGGTGCAAAGCTTGTACTTGTGTTTGGTATCGGCAGAATGTGCCATATCGCATTCTGGGAGCCGCAGTTTGCGGAGGATTATGCATCAGCTGCAGAATGGGAGAAGGAGTGCTACAGAATCGGTGCAAAGCTTCATCCGCTTACAATTGAGCAGAATGCTATAACAAGCTTTAAGAGCCGTACAACACTTGTTCCTTGCAGTGCCAACACAATCGGGCCCGGCTTGTTCTTGCAGGCTGATTATATAATCGGTGGTTGTGACGGTGCTTTAGGCAGAGGTATGGGCTGGCAGGGAATGAGCTTTTTAACAACTCTTCACTATGGTCCGGACATCAACATCACATCAACATATATCCCGACATTGCCTGGTAAGTTGTTCTACTTAAAAGAGCTTGCAGGTCCTTTGACTGCTGAATGTAACTAATTACAAAAGGAGCATATCACATTTGTGGTATGCTCCTTGGTTTTATCTTTTGCTTACAATGCTCGTCGCAGCTTTTGCTCCGTCTGCAGCTGCTGAAACGATTTGTTTTAAGCTGCCTGAACGTATGTCTCCTGCCGCATATACTCCTTTTATTGAGGTTTGCATATTTTCGTCTGTAACAATATATCCGTCCTCATCAAGCTTTAACTGCTGTGATAAATTCATACTTTGCGGAACAGTACCGATTGCGACAAAAACTCCGTCACAGCTTAGCTCTTTTCCGCTTTTTAAGGTGATTTTATTAACCAGAGTATCTCCTGATATTTCTGCAACGTTTTCCTTTAAAACAAGCTCACAGTTTTTAAGTGATTTTACCTTTTGCTGCAATATGAAATCGCCACGCAATTCGTCACGCCTGTGTATAAGATATACCTTTTTGCATAATGAGCTTAAATAAACGCAGTCTTTTAATGCAGTGTTGCCACCGCCAACAACTGCAACGGTTTTGTTTCTGAAAAACGCACCGTCACACGTTGCACAATAAGATACACCTTTTCCTTTGAATTGTTCTTCTCCTTTTACACCAAGCAATCTTGGAATTGCCCCTGTTGCTATTATTATATTGGCTGCTGTGTATTCTGTGCTTCCTGCATATACAGTTTTGTTATTAAGGTCGTATGATGTAATTTCATCATAAACAACCTTTATGTTATGTTTTTCAAGCTGTTCATTAAGCTTAAAAGCAAAGTCGGTTCCCTCAATTGTTGTAAAACCGGGATAATTTTCAATTTCGGCAGTTGTTGCCGCTTGACCGCCTACAAACATTTTTTCAAATAAAATTACTGACATTCCTGCTCTTGAACAGTAAATTGCAGCTGTAACCCCTGCAGGACCGCCTCCTATAATAATACAATCATTCATATTATTTCACCTCTGTGTATTTATCATTTGTGATTTTTAGAATAACATTATCTGAACAATAAACCTTTTTGTTTTTATCAATTAAAATATAATTTGCACCAAGCTTGTTT
>JAZNGX010000149.1:0-2242 GCA_045576675.1 Clostridia bacterium
TATGAAATATAGGGACAAAGCCTTAAATTTAGGATATTATGTCAAAAATAGGCAGATATATTCTATATCTTTTTACTTGCATTTTTTAAGAATTTATGATATAATGATAGGGAACGCAATTTCAGATTGGCGTTAATATTACAATTTGTATTTAATGGAAAAAAGATAGTGAGGTTGAAATTATGTCAGAAGAAAAAAATATTAATCTTGTGCTGAAAAACCCCGATGACTATGACAAGCCGATTTTAACATTTTCAGGTATTGTCAGTCAGATAAAAAGATTTTTTGTGCTGTGGATTGTAGTTTCTATCGTTGCTGCTCTTATCACAGGCTGCTGCACATTCCTCCTCGGAAGATCAGCTGCTACAGCAAAGGCAATGGTTGAATTTACTTTTGACGGCATTGAAAAGGGTAAGGACCCCGCAGGCAATGAGTTTGAAATTCAGCAGATAAAGTCACCTATCGTTATTGAAGGTGCTCTTGATGCTCTTATGCTTGCTGATGAAGAAATTAATGTTGACTCAATCCGCAATAATATTTCAATCCAAAGTATAACACCTGCTGATGCTATTGATAAAATGGCTGCATATAAGAGCGTTTTTAATATCGGAAACAACGCTGCAATTAACGCAGTTGAGGAAATGCTCGATGTTTCTGTATATCCTACACGTTTTATTATCACTCTCGATCTTAAAGCTTCTAAAATCAGCAAGGACGACGGTGCAAGAGTTCTTGATGCTATTCTTGATTCGTACAAGAGATATTTCTACGAAACATATGGTTATAACAGAGCTTTAGGAAGTGCTGTTCTTGCTGTTGATTATCACGATTATGACTATGAGCGTGCTATTGATGTATTCGATTCAACTCTTGAATCTGCACAGAAGTACGTAAGTGCACTTGCAAATCAGGATTCCACAAGCTTCAGATCAACAACTACAGGTTATTCCTTCTCTGACCTTTCAAGTGCTATCGGCACACTCAGAAGTGAGGATTTAGGCTGGATTTCTTCATACGTTACTGTCAATAATGTTACAAAGGATAAGGATATGCTCCTTACTTTCTATCAGTACACAATTGACAATCTTAAGAGAAAGAGAACAGCTGCAAAGTCAAATCTTGAATCCGTAGAGGCTTCAATCGAAAAATATCAGAAGGATACTGTAATGGTTATGGCAGGTGCAAACAGCGAAACTGCTAACCTTACATTATCACAGTCATCACCTCAGTATGACCAGATGATTGACAGAAAGCTTGCAACACAGGCTGAAATTGCAGAATGTACAAAGGAAATCGACTACTACGAAGGACGTATTGAGAGCCTTAAATCCAATTCGGGAAGCTCAACAAAGGCTCAGATGGAAACTCTTGATGCACAGCTTGATTCACTTTACCAAAAGACAAACAACATTCTTGAACTTGTTGAAACAACAGCTGACGAGTTCTATGAGAATGTAGCGTTTACAAATGCTTATTCAATTATCGTTCCTTCAACTGTTGAAAATGATTACAGCCTTCCTAATATTGTAGTTATTATTGCTGTTGTTGAAATTCTTGTATTCCTCATTTTTGCAATGATGATTCTTGTACGTGCCTTTACAAATCAGTACAACATTAACAACGGAATTACACCTGTTAGCAAGACTAAGTCAGCAGATGTAAAGGCTGATGATGAAAAGTCAGAAAATAAGAATGACAGCAAGAGTAAAAAAGGAGATAAATAATATTACTGTTTAATACCAATCCCTAAAATGTTAGTAGACAAAGATGATGACAGAAATGCTGTATGTCAAGGCTGAGGACGAAAGCATACTGTCTGTATGGTGAGGAAGTCCAACGACGACAGGCGGTATTTATGCCATTAGATTTGTCTACTGTTGTTTTAGGGATTGGTATAAATTAACACAGCACAGATACGTATATACGTTATGTGCTGTGTTGTTTAAGGGCATCTTTAAAAACCCTTTTTGAGAAAAAGCAGCTATGCACGTCATCTGCTTCTCTGCTTTTTCTTTAATCAAACAGGTTCTTAGAGATGTCCTTAAGTTGAAATATACATTTTTTAAAAGCGTTTTGTCATTGATATTCAGATTGGATAGGTGTTTATGAATTTAAAAAGAGTTTTTCGTTCACTTAGACTTTGCCTGATTACTTCAGGAACAAAAAGGGCTGCTTATTTGCAGAAAAATATGGTTTTTTCTTCAATGGGGGATAATTGTATTTTTATGAACCGTAAAGTACC
>JAZNGX010000150.1:0-27250 GCA_045576675.1 Clostridia bacterium
GATGGAATTTTGAGTAGATTTTGGTGCGGAAGATGCAGCAAGGCTAACGCCTTGCAAAGATGACAAACCGAAAGATACCGAAATTACGCTGTTTTGGGCGGGTTCGGATTACTCTCTTTCGGCTAAGGCGGCGTTAAAACCAAGACTTGACAGGATTACTTCTACTAATGGTTATATATAGTTGTAGTCGGTGCGTTAAAATATGTAAATCAAACTTTGTTGCGTGCAAAATTCGCCGTCGGCTTTTTGTTCGTCTTAAATTTACAGAACATAAAGTCGGGCGAGACATAGCATTACTTGAAAACTTGTTTTCATAGTAATACTTGTGCAGGGAGCGAATCGAGTCGTAGGGGGGGTGAAGGGGTTATCGGCATACCCCATTCAAATAAAAACACATATTCCAACCCGTTACAGGTACAAAAAATAAAAGCGGTTATCCTACGATAACCGCTTTTATTTTAAATGATTAATTATTCCTGCTCGGGAGCGCCTACAGGACATACACCTGCACAAGCACCGCATTCGATACATTCGTCAGCGTTGATAACATATTTGTCACCATTGCTTGAAATACAGCTTACTGGGCATTCGCCTTCGCATGCACCGCAGCCGATGCACTCATCACTAATTTTATATGCCATTGTAAAGTACACCTCCTATTTAAAATTATATATATTAACCTCACAGAAAAACTGTTTGGAAAATATCACTTGTCTTCAAGGTCTTTCAATGCCTTGATTTCTTCTTTTGTGAGCTTGATTGCCGCATCCTTTATAATAGTAACGTCCTTGTAGCTATAAGTTTGTGGAGCGGAAATTTCGTTTGATTCAAGCTTAACCTTAATCATACCTGATAACACATTGTTGTCAATAACAACGCCTTTACCGTCAGGAGTTCTGACTATTGCATCAACCTTTGGCACAAATTTAAGCATTTCCTCGTATGTGTCATTTTCATATTTCAGACAACACATAAGTCTGCCGCAACAGCCTGAAATCTTTGTTGGATTAAGTGACAGGCTTTGTTCTTTTGCCATTTTGATTGATACAGGGTGAAAATCAGACAAGAATGATTTGCAGCAAAGCTGTCTGCCACATATGCCGATGCCGCCAAGCATTTTTGCCTCGTCACGAACACCGATTTGCCTTAATTCTATTCTTGTTTTAAAAACGCTTGCGAGTGATTTAACAAGCTCGCGGAAATCCACTCTGCCGTCAGCAGTGAAGTAAAATAATATTTTACTGCAGTCGAATGTATATTCAACCTCAACAAGCTTCATATCAAGCTTATGCTCTTTTATTTTTTCTTCACAAATACCAATTGCCTTTTGTTCTTTTATTTTTATTTCTTCAAGCTTTTTGATATCGTCACTTGTTGCAACACGTAACACCGGGCGAAGAGGCAAAACAACATCTTCTTCGGGAATCTCGCGGTTATCAAGAATGACTTGACCGATTTCCACACCTCTTACGGTTTCAACAATTGCCATATCGTCTTTTTTAAACTTTAAATTAACAGGGTCAAAGTAATAGATTTTTCCGCCTTCTTTAAACCTGATGCCTACTATTTCTATCATCTGTTACATCCTCCGTATATCAAATGCTTCGTAAAGTGAGTACCAATTCACTTACCGCCATATTGTAGTTAACGTTGCTTTTAATTGCTTTTCTGCAATTTTCAGTGACGGTAATATACTGTGCACATTTGTTGCTGTCAAGTGCACTTAATGGTATTGTAACACTTTTTCCGCAAAGTTGCAACAGTGATTGTTCAAAAAATATAAGAAATGTATCAAAAATCAAATCGCTGTACGCCTTGTTCTTCTGCAAAAAGCCCGTAAGCTCGTATATTGCACGAGCTTGTCCTTTAAAAAACTGCGGCAACAATCGGAACAAATTATTAATTATGTCAAGACTTTCCTGATTGTCCGAAAGCTCCAATGCACGCTGAGGACTTCCGTTTGCAAGTGCAACAACGGTGGGGGAGGGGGTGTGACCTTTTTTGGTAAGATATTCCCCGACCTCTGTGTCGGTAAGGCTGTTAAAACGCACGGGAACAGCCCTTGAGCGTATGGTTTGCAAAAGGGCTTCATAATTATCCGTGATAATAATTATAACGCAATACTCAGGAGGTTCCTCAAAAACCTTAAGCAGTGCATTTTGTGCAGGAATTGTCATTGTGTCACCATTTGGTATGATAAAAACACGTTTTTCTGCCATATAAGGCTTTAAATACATATCGTTTCCTGCTGCACGTATCGTTTCAACAGACAAAGCCTGCGATTTTGTTGTTTTTTTGACTGATTCGGCATATGCCTCGTTGGTGATTAGCTTAACATCGGCAAAGCTGCCATTTGTAATCATATCTGCCCAGGCGGTTGCCACATCCAGCTTTCCGATGCCTTTTGGACCGCAAAATATGTATGCGTGAGAAAGCTTATCCTGATTTACAAGATTGGTAAGCTGAAGCTTAACTGCCTGATGACCTGTTATTTCGTTAAATGTCATATTTTTTCATATCTGTCAACATCAACAACAAAAATTGTTGCTCCGCCGACTACTACCTCCATAGGCATATTAATACCTGCGTTTACACCAAAGCTTGGTGCTGTAACAGTTTGTGTTCTTGAACTGCAGGTTTCTTTGATTATTGCAATTATGTCATCTACCTTCTCGTTTTCCGTACCTATAAACAGAGTACTGTTACCTGAACGCAAGAAACCGCCTGTTGAAGCAAGCTTTGTAACACGCACTTTGTTTTTTGCCAGTTTGTCAACAAGTCTGTTGCTGTCCTCAGAGTTTACAATTACCATAATAAGTTTCATAATTTTACCTCCTTTATTTTATACACCAAACTGATTCTTCAATAAAACCAATGTTTTCTTCTGTAATTAATTCGCCTGGCACAATTACAGGCATACAAGGCGGATTTTTATACACTGCCCTTGCGGCAATTCTGCCTTTTGCATTTTGCGTGCTTATCAGCTCGCTGTCTGCATTGTATGCTTCGTAAGGCATAAGCTTAATTTGTGCTTCGGGAATGCTTTTTACTGCAGGTGACGGCGGTGCGTCACATTGCTTAACAAAATTCAAAAGCATTTCAAAATCCCTGTCGCTGTTATGTACAGACGGCATAAGCACAGCATTATGACCATCATACATCTCTATTATAATATTACTGATTTTAAACTTTTTGTCAAGTCCCTCACCGTTAAAAACAAGCTTTGTTCTGTCGTAATCATAAAATCCTTCGCACAAGTATTTAAGTCTGCTTTCGTTTCTGATTGTATTACATATATCAACAAGCTTTTTAAAGTTTGATTTTTCTGCATCGTAAACTGATTGTTCAACAGATGACATCAATAGATACGACGGACTGGTGGTCTGCAGCATATTAAGTGTTTGCTTAAGCTTTATATGGCTTGTTATGCTGCTGTTGTGGTGCAACAGTGCTCCTTGTGTAAGGCAGTTTAATGTTTTGTGAGTGCTGTGAATTACAATATCTGCACCGGCTTTTATAGCACACTCCGGCAGTTTGTCTGAAAAAGCAAAATGTGCACCATGGGCGGCATCAACTATAACGGGTATACCGCTTTGGTGTGCAACGCTGCATATCCCCTCTATATCACTGCATACACCATAGTAAGTTGGCGAGGTAATAAGTATTGCTTTTGCATCGGGGTTAAGACTGATTGCCTTTTTGACCTGTTCTTTGGTAATGCCTGTTCCTGTGCCAAAAAACGGGTGAAGCTCAGGATATATGTAATAAGGCACACATCTGCCTAATACTATAGCATTTATTGCAGAAATATGGCATTGACGGTCAATAATTATTTTGCCGCCGCAACAGGTTGAAAGAACAGACGCCATAACTGCGGCTGACGACCCGTTTACAGATATAAAGCTTTGCTTGCTGCCATATGCCTTTGCAATATTTTGTTGTGCTTTTTGTATTTCGTCAGACGGGCAGACAAGATTATCTGCCCCGTCAATTTCAGTTATGTCATAAAAAGACAGTGTGCCTTTATGCCCCGGCATAAAAAAGCGTGCCGTGCTTTCATTTAAAATTTCTTCTGTTTTAGATTTTATACTCATAGCTTCACATTCTTTTAAAAGTAACTGCAAAGGATTTCAACTGCATCCTCTTTAATTAAGAATTCGCCCTTCTCTGCCAAAAATCCTTCAAATTCAGTTCCGTTATTTGTTTTTGTTCCGTAATCACTAAGCATTACGTCAGAATCCTTTGCTATAAAACTATTGACTCCGTGTATTGCGAGATAATATTTGCCTTCGTATTTGTAAAGTCTGCTTTTTCCGTTATAATATACCGATATACGCTTGCAGCCCTGTGCGGCATACGAAATATCTTCAAAGGAATATATCACAACCGGAATCTGTTCGTTTTTCTTTCTGACCTTTGCACGTGCGCGTCCGCCGCTTGTGGCATCAACACGGGTAATTATCATAACAAAGCAGTCTTCCTGTGCTGAAAGCGCTTCTATCATAAGATGACAGTCATTTTTGAAAAAATCAATTTCTTCGTCAATGTCACTTAAAAGATTCCAGAAAAAGTCACCTGCACGCTCAGTATCATAACACAATTCGTCAATATCTATATCAAAATCATCAAGATCACTTTCGGTAAGAGTGATTTTCAGTTTGTCAGCTGAAAGAATTTCAACCTGCATTGGTATCACCTCTTAATATATTATACTACATATTATGCACTTTGAAAAGGAAAATTTGAAAAAAATTTAACAATGGTTGTAATTTGTCAGAAATGATAGTATAATATGTAAGATAGGCAAGCTTTGCTTGTTGTTATTTGTAAAAAAGGAGGTAAGTAGCTTTGAAGACAAAAACGTTCAGGGGAGGTATTCATCCTCCGTATAATAAACAACATTCAAGCCATCTTGCAATAGAAGAGCTTGAGGCTTCAAAAGAAATGATTTTTCCTTTGTCACAGCATATTGGTGCACCTGCAGCTCCTGTGGTAAAGGTTGGTGACAGGGTTTTAGTTGGTCAGCTTATTGCATCGGCATCGGCGTTTGTTTCTGCCAATATTCATTCATCTGTATCTGGAACAGTTACTGCAATAAAGCCTGTACTGCATCCTAATGGTGCAGAGGTTAACGCAATTATTATAGAAAATGATTTTGCATATGAGGTTGATAGCTCTGTTAAAGGCAGTGGCAGTGCAGATGATTTAAGCTCTGAAGAAATTCTTGAAATTGTGCGTAATGCAGGTATAGTAGGTATGGGCGGTGCGACATTTCCTACTCATATAAAGCTTGCACCGCCGCCTGATAAAAGCATTGATACTGTTATTATAAACGGTGCGGAGTGTGAGCCGTACCTTACATCTGACCACCGTGTGCTTTTGGAATGCACAGAAAATGTTCTTAACGGTTTAAAGGCTTGTATGAAGGTGTTAAACGTAAACAAGGGCTATGTTGCCGTTGAAGATAATAAGGAGGATGCTATTCTGGCACTTAAGGCTGCGGCACAGGAGTTTGAAAATATAGAAATAGTGCCGCTTGAAACAAAGTATCCTCAGGGTTCTGAAAAGCATATTATAAAGGCTGTTACAGGCAGAGAGGTTCCATCCGGCAAGCTGCCTGCAGATGCCGGCGTGGTAGTTATAAATGTTGACACTGCAAATTCAATACACAGAGCGATTACAACCGGTATGCCGCTTATAAGCCGTGTTGTTACAGTGGGCGGTGATGCAGTTAACAGCTGCAGAAATTACAGAGTCCGTATCGGTACACCTGTAAAGGATGTTATAGAAGCTGCCGGAGGATTCAGTGAAGAGCCTTCAAAAATCCTGCTTGGCGGCCCTATGATGGGAACAGCAATTTCATCAACAGATGTTCCTGTCATAAAGGGTACGGGTGCAATATTGTCGTTTACAGCTGCGGCTTTAAAGGAAAGCGGTTCAAGCAACTGTATGAGATGTGGCAAATGTGTGGAGGCCTGTCCGATGCATCTTCAGCCGTTGCTGCTTGGTGCATATGGAAGAAAGGGCGATCTTGAACAGATGGAAAAGCTTAATGTTATGGATTGCATTGAGTGCGGCGTATGCTCGTATCTTTGCCCCGGAAGACAGAATCCGTTGCAGTACATAAGAATAGCTAAGCTTAAGATTAATAACAAGAGAAAGAAAGGATAGGGGAATATGAGTTTACTTCGTGTTTCGGCACCGCCTCATATAAGTACCAAAAACGATACCAATATGATAATGCTTGACGTTATCATTGCGCTTATGCCTGCAATGCTTGCAGGTGCGTATTACTTTGGTTATCGTGCAGTGCTTGTTGTGGCAATGTGTGTGCTTACCTCGGTTTTGTTTGAATATTTATGGAACAAGCTTATGAAAAAGCCTTCTACTATAGGCGATTTGAGCGCAGTTGTGTCAGGAATCCTGCTTGGCTTCAATTTACCTGCAACTGCACCCTTTTGGATGTGTGCCGCAGGCTCATTCTTTATGATAATTATTGTTAAAGCGTTTTTTGGCGGTCTGGGACAAAACTTTTTAAATCCCGCACTTGCTGCACGTGCCTTTTTGATGGCTTCGTGGCCGACAGCTATGACAATGTTTGTAAATCCGTTCACAAAGCTTTCTTTGTTTGGCAATGTGGATGCAATTACTTCACCGACTGTTCTTACAATATTAAAGAACGGTCTTGATGCACCTATGCCGTCATACCTTGATTTGTTTTTGGGAAATCTTGGCGGATGCATTGGTGAAACTTCTGCACTTGCATTGCTTATCGGATTTGTATATCTTCTTATAAGAAAGGTTATATCGTGGCGTATTCCTGTTGTATTTGTAGTCGTAACAGGTGCGTTGTGTTATGTGTTTGGTGGAAACGACGGATTGTTCACAGGATATTTTCTGCACAGTATATTGTCAGGCGGTTTGTTTTTAGGTGCAATATTTATGGCAACAGATTACACAACCTCGCCTATTACTGCAAAGGGTCAGTATATATATGCCATAGGCTGTGGCTGTCTGGTGTTTATAATCAGACACTGGGGCGGTTACCCCGAAGGTGTTACATATGCAATTCTTCTTATGAATATAGTAACTCCTCTTATTGATAAGGTTACACCTCCAAAAACATTCGGAAGGAGGAGAGGAGTATGAAACAGATGATTCGTTGCGGTGGAGTTTTGTTTGCAATCACTCTTATTATGGGGGCTTTACTTGGTTTTGTAAACAATGTTACTGCTCCTGCTATTGCAAGGCTTGCAGAAGAAACACGCCTGCAGTCAATTAAAACTGTTTTGGACGGAGAAATTATTGGTGACGAGATTGCACATACTCCAAAAAGTGCCAGCAGTGTAACGGAAATTGTTGAATTCCAGACAGATAAGGGAAGTGCTTATGCAGTAACAGCGATGCCAAAGGGTTATGGCGGCGAAATTAAAATGATGATTGGTCTTAATGCCGATGCAGTTGTTACAGGTGTTTCAATAATGGAAATGAGCGAAACTCCCGGTCTTGGTGCAAAGGCAAAGGATGCAAAGTTTTTAAGTCAGTTTGCGGGTGAAAATCCTACAATTCAGGCAATAACCGGTGCTACCATTACTTCAAATGCCGTTAAAAAAGGTGTTGGCGATGCTATCTCACAGGTTAAGCTGATACAAAAGGAGGATGCAGAATAATGAATAAATTAAAAACATTGTTTGATGGTCTTATTGACCAGAATCCTGTTCTTGTTCAGTTGCTTGGTATGTGTGCAACACTTGCTGTTACAACGTCTGTTATTAACGGCATAGGTATGGGGCTTTCCACAACTGCAGTGCTTGTAATGTCCAATCTTCTTATTTCATTGCTAAGGAAAATAATTCCTCAGAAAATAAGAATTGCGGCATACATTGTGGTAATTGCAGGCTTTGTTACAATAATAGAAATGCTTTTAAAAGCGTATCTTCCAAGCATTTCAAATGCATTAGGTATCTTTATTCCATTAATTGTTGTTAACTGTATCATTCTTGCAAGAGCAGAAGCTTTTGCATCAAAAAACGGTGCTGTTTCAAGTATTATGGACGGTTTGGGTATGGGACTTGGTTTTACCCTTGCACTTGTGCTTATTTCATCCATAAGAGAAATTCTTGGTAATGGAACATTCCTTGGTATAACATTGTTTGGCGAAAGCTATCAGCCTGTTGTAATGGCTATTCTTCCGCCCGGAGCATTTATTATACTGGGAATTCTGATTGCTGTGGTAAATATGATAAAAAAAGGAGGTAATAACAATGCTTAAGGATGCAAATATATTGGTGTTGGCTATTACCGCCATATTTGTTGAAAACTTTGTTCTTGTTAAGTTTTTGGGTATATGCCCGTTTTTAGGTGTTTCAAAAAAGACGGAAACTGCGTTTGGTATGGGTATGGCAGTAACATTTGTTATGACGGTGTCATCCCTTGCTACATATTGTGTATACAAATTTTTGCTTGTGCCCTTTGAGCTTGAGTATTTAAAAACAATTGCCTTTATTCTGGTAATTGCGGCAATTGTTCAGCTTGTTGAAATGTTTTTGCAAAAGGTTATTCCTGCACTTTATTCTGCTCTTGGAATTTACCTTCCGCTTATTACAACAAACTGTGCAGTATTGGGTGCGGCGATACTTAATATTGATAACGGCTTTAATTTGATTCAGTCTGTGCTGTTTGGATTCTTCTCGGCAATAGGCTTTACGCTTGCGATTGTTTTGTTTGCAGGTGTAAGAGAAAGACTTGAGCTTAGTGATATTCCTGAATTTTTGCAGGGAACTCCTATTGCACTTATATCGGCAGGTCTTGTTGCTATGGCGTTTTTAGGCTTTTCCGGTCTTTCGATTTAGGAGGTGTTTGGAATGCAGATTTTATATGCGGCAATAATCCTTGGCGGTGCCGGACTTGTATGTGGAGTTTTGCTTGCTCTGGCGGCAAAATATCTTGCAGTTGAGGTTGACGGACGTGTTGAGGCGATAACAGAACTTTTACCCGGTGCAAATTGTGGTGGTTGCGGTTATGCAGGCTGTGCGGCTTATGCTGCCGCAGTTGTTGCAGGTGAAGCTGCACCTGACTGCTGCAGTGCAGGTGGCGAAAAGGTAGTAAAAGGAATTGCAGAAATAATGGGCATTGAGGCTAATGCCAAAGAACCTGTTACTGCAACAGTGTTGTGCCACGGCACAAACAATGCGGCGACGTTGCGTTATGAATATTACGGTGCTTTGGACTGCGATGCTGCGGCAAGATTAGGCGGCGGTCAGAAAACCTGTGCTTATGCCTGCTTAGGCTTTGGTAATTGCGTAAAGGCTTGTCAATTTGGTGCGATATCTGTTGAAAATGGTGTTGCAAAAGTTGATAAAGAAAAATGCACAGGCTGCGGTGCGTGTGTTAAGGCGTGCCCCAAAAACGTTATTGCTCTTATTCCATCAAAAATCAAATATTATGTTGGTTGCTCATCAAAGGATAAAGGTGCGGCAATGAAGGATAAATGCTCTGCCGGATGTATCGGTTGCAAAATTTGCGAGAAAAACTGTCCGTCAGAGGCAATAACTGTTAAGGATAATCTTGCGGTTATAGATTATACAAAATGCACAAGCTGTGGAATTTGTGCAGAAAAATGTCCCAAAAAGATAATCATTGAAAGGGTATGATGACAATGAGAAATAAAATACTAAAGCTTTTAGAGCAGGATGCAAGCCTTGAGCATCATCAGATTGCAGTTATGCTTGATATGTCATTTGAGGACGTTGAAAATGAAATTAAAAAAATGACAGAAGAAGGCATTTTGCTTAAGAGTAAGGCTCTTATAAACTGGGAAAAAACAGACAGAGAATTTGTTACTGCCCAGATAGAATTGCGTGTTACTCCGCAAAGGGGTGAGGGCTTTGACAAGGTTGCTGAAAGAATTTATCAGTATCCTGAGGTTAAAAGTGTTTACCTTGTTTCAGGCGGATTTGATATTGCTGTTACAATTGAAGGCAAAACTATGAAGGAAGTTGCGTTGTTCGTTGCAGAAAAGCTTGCCCCTATGGACAACGTTATATCAACCAAAACTCATTTTATTCTAAAGAAATATAAGCAGGACGGCGTTATATTCAATGAAGAGGGTAAAGACGAAAGAAGCGTGATAACACTATGAACATACAGGAAAAGCTTAACAAAACCGTGCTTGAAATGAAACCATCGGGAATACGTAAGTTTTTTGATGTGGTTGCCCAGATGCCTGATGCAATTTCATTGGGGGTTGGTGAGCCAGACTTTGTTACGCCGTGGCATATTCGTGATGCAGGTATATATTCTCTTGAAAAAGGGCATACATATTACACATCAAACAGTGGTCTTACAGAATTAAGAGAAGAGATATGCAATTATCTCGAAAGACGTTTTAATTTAAAATATAACATCAAACAAACTCTTATAACAGTGGGTGGAAGTGAGGCTATAGATTTGTGCATAAGAGCACTCATATCAGCAGGGGACGAGGTTTTGATTCCCGAGCCAAGCTTTGTTTGTTATTTGCCCTGTGTGCAGATGGCGGGTGGCACACCTGTGCCGATTGTTACAAAGGCTGAGGACAAATTCAAGCTTACAGCTGATGCTTTAAAGGCAGCTATCACACCACGTACTAAGCTACTTGTGCTTCCATATCCTAATAATCCAACCGGCGGAATTATGACATATGAGGATTTGCAGGAAATTGTTGAGGTGCTAAAGGACAAGGACATCTTTGTACTGTCTGACGAAATTTATGCGGAGCTTACCTATGGGAGAAAGCATCGCTCAATTGCAGAATTTGACTGTATGAAGGATAAAACGATACTGGTAAGCGGATTTTCAAAGGCATATGCAATGACAGGCTGGCGTCTGGGGTACGCCTGTGCACACGAAGAAATTATTGCGGTTATGACCAAAATCCATCAGTATGCAATAATGAGCACACCAACAGTAAGTCAGTATGCTGCAATCGAGGCTGTTAAAAACGGAGATAATGATATTGCGGCAATGGTGTCTGAATATAATTACAGAAGAAAGGTTATATTGGAAGCCTTTAATCAGATGGGGCTTACGTGCTTTGAGCCTGAAGGTGCGTTTTATATATTCCCTTGTATAAAATCGACAGGTCTGGGTTCAAATGAGTTTTGCGAGACTTTGCTGAAAGAGCAAAAGGTGGCAGTTGTTCCCGGTAACGCATTTGGTGAAAGCGGTGAGGGATATATCAGATGCTCTTATGCATATTCAATTGATGCAATAAACAAGGCAGTTGACAGAATAGATAAGTTTTTGTCGTCACACAGGTAATTAATGACCCTCTGCTATAATACATTATAGCAGAGGTGATTTTGTTGAACAGGGTTGTTGTTATAATTTTACTGTGTGCATTAATTCTTATGCTTTTTGTTGTTTTTCTTGCTGCACGACCGATAGATGATTGCTATGCGGCAAAGTCATATCTTGTGCAGCTCGGATGGCAGGTGGCTGATATGCCTGTTTTGTATGAAGAGGTTGCTGTTTCGGGTGACAGTCTGCCAATGCTTGATTATTTCAGATTGCAGAAGGAATACGGCTTTGAATTGGATAAGTATGATGGGGTTACAGTAAAAAGATATACGTTTTTAATTGAAAATTATCCGTCCGAAAGAAAGGTTTACGCAAATGTGCTGGTGTATAACGGTACTGTTGTGGGCGGAGATATTATGACAAGAGAGCTTGACGGCTTTATGAAAGGACTGCATAAAAATGGAACGTCTTGATAAAATACTCGGAAATATGGGTATAGGCACTCGTAAGGAAGTAAAAAAGCTTGCACGAAGCGGTGCTGTAAAGGTTAACGGCGAGGTTGTGAAAAATTCAGATATTAAAATAGATGAAATTAATGATGTAATAACTGTATTTGATAACCCTGTTGTATACAGAAAATTTGTTTACCTTATGCTTAACAAGCCGGCAGGCTATGTAAGTGCGGTGACTGATAATAAGTATCCGACTGTTGTTGAGCTTGTTCCTGATGAGTATGATTATTACGAGCTGTTCCCTGTAGGCAGGCTTGATATTGACACCGAGGGTTTGTTAATTCTTACCAATGATGGTCAGCTGGCACACAAGGTGCTGTCGCCTAAAAACCATATTCCAAAAAGGTATTTTGCACAAACTGCAAGACCTGTAACAGATGAGGATAAGGCTATGCTTGAACAGCCAATGGATCTTGGTGATTTTGTTGCAATGCCGGCATTTGTTGAAATTGCCGATGATGGTGCATATATCACAATTCACGAAGGAAAGTTCCATCAGGTAAAAAGGATGTTTGAAAAAACAGGAAATGAGGTTGTTTATTTAAAACGTATAAGTATGGGTGAAATAATACTTGATGAAAACCTTGAGCTTGGAGAAGTAAGAGAGCTTACTGAAAATGAGGTAGCCTTAGCAACTAGCACTAAAGATGGTTTTGAAATATAAATTTCATCTCATACTTTGTTATACTCGTTCAGGGCACACGAAATACTCGAAAATTTGCCGTTTAAGGCAGCTTCAGTATTGGTTGCCAAGGCTATTGTTATTATCACCTAATTTTTCTTGAAAAGCAAAGTATTTTTGGTGAATTTTTTTGGCGATTTGTTTGGTTTATGCAATTTATATAAAAGGATGCGAAAAAATTTGGTGAATTAAGTGCTAACATATTTCCGGAAAGTGTGTTATAGTATAGTTGTTAGTTATGTAATACGGAGGAGGCAAAAAAATGGCAAGTTTAAAATTAGTCGGTATCTATAAGAGATATGCCGGCGGTGTTACTGCAGTAAGTGACTTTAACTTAGATATTGATGATAAAGAATTCGTTGTATTGGTTGGCCCTTCAGGTTGCGGTAAATCAACAACACTTAGAATGATTGCAGGTCTTGAAGAGATTTCTGAGGGTGAGCTTTATATCGATGACAAAGTTGTTAACGATGTTGCTCCTAAGGACAGAGATATAGCTATGGTTTTCCAGAACTATGCTTTGTATCCTCATATGACAGTTTATGAGAACATGGCATTCGGTCTTAAGCTTCGTAAGACTCCTAAGGCTGAAATTGACAAGCGTGTTCATGAAGCTGCTAAGATTCTTGACATCGAGCATTTGCTTGACAGAAAGCCAAAGGCTTTGTCAGGCGGTCAGAGACAGCGTGTTGCTCTAGGTCGTGCTATCGTTCGTGAGCCTAAGGTATTCCTTATGGACGAACCTTTATCAAATCTTGACGCTAAGCTAAGAGTTCAGATGAGAACAGAGATCAGCAAATTGCATCAGCGTTTGCAGACAACATTTATCTATGTTACTCATGACCAGACTGAAGCTTTAACAATGGCTTCAAGAATCGTTGTTATGAAAGACGGTATCATTCAGCAGGTTGCTTCACCTACAGAATTGTATGCTGAACCTTGCAACTTATTCGTTGCTGGATTTATCGGCAGCCCGCAGATGAATACATTTGATGCTACACTTCTTAAAGAAGGTGAAGACTTCTATCTTGACTTTGCAGGAACAAAGCTTAAGATTCCTCAGGGCAAGGCTCAGGGTAAGCTTGATGCTTATGTTGGTAAAGAAGTTATTGCAGGTATCAGACCTGAAAATATGCATGATGAAGAGTCATTTATGGCTAACTCACCTGACAGCGTTCTTACTGCTCACGTTGAAGTTACAGAGCTTATGGGTTCAGAAACATACTTGTACTTAATCATCAATGGTCTTAACTTTATCGCTAGAGTTAATCCACGTTCAACAGCTAAACCTAATGACGATATTAAGATTGGTTTTGATATGGAAAAACTTCACTTGTTTGATAAAGAAACAGAAAAGACAATTATTAACTGATAATAAAATTAACGGCAGGAGTACTATGCTCTTGCCGTTTTTTTACTACAGCTTATTCTCTATTGACCAGTCACGAGTTTGTTCAACAGCGTCTTCTGATGGTGAGGTTGCATTTGTTTTATTGTCAGTTTTCTTGGGGTCTGCAAGTGCCAGTGTGCAGTACCTTGAAACTATTTTTTTTGGTTTTGGTATCTTTTTATCATTCATTTATCTCACCTCTATAATAATTTGTCTATTTTTCTTTAAAATATTACTTTTAATTATTGACTTATTACCACTAAATTTGGTATACTTAATTAATAATACTTTTTTGATAACGTTAGCGAAAGCAACAATTTAAAAATGTTAGTTGCTTTGACTTTTATGAAAGGGTGTAATAAATGGAATATAATGAAAAATTTACAAAAGAAGCATTAACGTTTGATGATGTTTTATTAATCCCTCAAAAATCAGATTTTACTCCTGATAAGGTTAACTTAACTACTAACCTTACAAAGAGTGTGAAGCTTAACATTCCGATTATGAGTGCGGCTATGGATACTGTTACAGAATCACGCCTTGCTATCGCTATAGCACGTGAAGGCGGTATCGGTGTTATTCATAAAAATATGCCTATTGCAGATCAGGCAACAGAGGTTGATAAGGTTAAGCGTTCAGAAAATGGTGTTATAACTGACCCGTTCTCACTTTCTCCTGATAATACTCTTGAGGAAGCAGACAAGCTTATGGGTAAGTTTAAAATAAGCGGTGTGCCCGTAACTGTAGATGGCAAGCTTGTTGGTATTTTTACTAACCGAGATTTAAGATTTGAAAAAGATTTTTCTAAAAAGCTAAGTGAATGTATGACAAAGGAAAATCTTATCACAGCTCCCGAAGGAACAACTTTAGAGCAGGCACAGGAAATTTTGCAGAAGAGTAAGGTTGAAAAGCTGCCTATAGTTGATAAGGATGGATACTTAAAAGGTTTAATTACTATTAAAGATATTGAAAAGGCAGAAAGATATCCTAATTCTGCAAGAGACGATAATGGCAGACTTCTGGTTGGTGCTGCTATCGGCGTTACTCAGGACGTTTTAGAGCGTGCAGGTGCTTTGGTTGAAGCAAAGGCAGATGTGTTGGTGCTTGATTCAGCGCATGGCCATTCAAAAAATATCATTGAATGCTTAAAGCTTGTTAAAGCCAACTTTGATATTCCTGTAATAGCAGGTAACATTGCAACTCCTGAAGCTGCTGAAGACCTTATTAAAGCAGGTGCAGATGCAATTAAAGTTGGTATCGGTCCCGGTTCAATCTGTACAACTCGTGTTGTATCAGGTATTGGTGTGCCGCAGATTAGTGCAATATATGATGTTGCTCAGGTTGCAAAGAAGTACGGTGTACCTGTAATCGCTGACGGTGGTATCAAGTACAGCGGTGATATCGTTAAGGCTATTGCTGCAGGTGCAGACGTTGTTATGCTTGGCAGCTTGTTTGCAGGCTGCGAGGAATCACCAGGTGAATCTGAAATTTATCAGGGCAGACAATTTAAGGTTTATCGTGGTATGGGTTCACTTGCTGCTATGGCAAAAGGAAGTAAGGACAGATACTTCCAGACAAACAGTAAAAAGCTTGTTCCTGAAGGTGTTGAAGGACGTGTTCCTTACAAGGGTGCATTATCAGAAACCGTATTTCAGTTACTTGGCGGCTTGCGTTCAGGTATGGGTTATTGCGGAACCCCTGATATCCCTTCACTTAAAGAAAATGGCAAGTTTGTAAGAATAACAGGTGCAGGTCTTAAAGAAAGTCATCCACATGATATTTATATTACAAAGGAAGCGCCTAACTATACTGTAAACGCAGACTAAACGTAGGCTGTGATAAAATGCACAGATCGCATAAAGCAATGGATTTAATAAGATAGGTTTTGAACAGAACTAAAATTTAAATTTATATGTAGAAATTCGTTTGGCACGAATTTCAAAAAATGATTGCTTTATGCTACGAACAAACTTCACCGCTCGCTGTACCTCGTACAGCTTCGGGTAAACCCTGCGGGTTCAGTTTGTCCGTTCTGCACTATTTTATCGCACCCTAAAACAGGCTGTGATAAAACGCACAAATCTAATTATAAAAAGACGTATGTTTTCATACGTCTTTTTTGAAATACGGAGGCAGATATGAGAGTAGCTGTTATTGATTTAGGTTCAAATGCAGTACGAATGACAATTGCAGATATCAACGGCACAAAAATAAAAACTGTAAAGAGCTTTCGTGAAAATGTAAGATTAAGTGAAAATATGTCTGCGACAAAAATGCTTCAGCCGCAGCCGGTTGAACGTACTATTACCGCACTCAAGGGTTTTAAAGCTGCCATTGATGCATATGGTGCTGAAAAAACTGTTGCTGTTGCTACTGCCGCAATGCGTAATGCAAAAAATAAAGAGGTTATCGTAAAACCACTTGCTGAAATGGGTATAGAGCTTGAAATAATCGAGGGGCAAAAGGAAGCTTATTACGATTATGTTGGCGTTGTTAATACAGCAGGTGTTGAAAATTGTGTTATCATTGATATTGGTGGTGCAAGCACGGAGCTTATATTGGTAAAAGACAGAAAAAACATTGGTTTAATAAGCTTGCCTTTTGGTGCAGTGACTGTAACTGAAAATTATATTGCAAGTTGCGATGCATCTGTCAGTGCAGAAAGCTATATCAAATCTATGCTCGACACTGTTGGATTTCTGGATGATGCAAATTACTTTGATGTTGTGGCAATAGGCGGCACAGCACGAAGCTTTGGTCAGGTCGATTTGAATTCAACTGAAGTTCCGTCAGGACATATTATTTCAGCACAATGTATAAAAGAAATCATAAATAAGATAAGTGCTATGTCTGTTGATGAAATTCGTGAAAGCTTGCCTGTTGAAAAAAGAAGGGCAGATATCATTCATGCTGGCTTTGCAATTCTTGGCAGTCTTATTGATAAAATCAATTCGCCAAAGGTGATTGTAAGCAGAAGCGGAGTAAGGGAGGGTGTTTTATATGACCTTGCCCGTTAAGCTGTGTCTTGCACCTATGGCAGGCGTGGCAGACAGAGCGTACAGAGAACTTGCAAAAGATTATGGTGCAACAATGACCTTTACGGAAATGATAAGCATAAAGGGTCTTTATTATAACGATAAAAAAACTGCGGAGTTGCTTGATAATTCGCCAAGTGAGCATCCGCTCGCAGTGCAGATTTTTGGTCATGAGCCTGAAATATTTTCAGAAGTTATTGATAAAGCATTGGCGTTTGGTGGTGATTATATCGACATCAACTGCGGCTGCCCTGCAAAAAAGATAATATCCAACGGTGACGGAAGTGCGTTGATGAAAACACCAAAGCTTATAGGTAAAATAGTGGAGGAAACAGCCAAAAAATCACCTGTCCCCGTAAGCGTTAAAATGCGGCTTGGTTGGGATGATGAAAGCATAAATGTGTGTGAATGTGCAAAAATTGCAGAACAAAGCGGAGCGGCATTTATCACTGTTCATGGACGTACAACAAAGCAGGGTTATAGTGGACACGCTGATATTGAAAAAATCGCAGAGGTGGTTCAGGCAGTTAATATTCCCGTTATCGGTAATGGTGATATAAAAAATGCGCAGGACGCAATTGATATGCTTGAAAAAACAGGCTGCAGCGGAGTGATGGTGGGCAGAGCATCGCTTGGTAATCTTTATTTGTTCAAGCAGATTTCTGAGTATATGAAAAATGGTGTTGTGATTCCATCGCAAACCGAGGTTGAAAAAATTGAACTTGCCAAAAAGCATATCGGACTTATAGTAAAGTATAAGGGCGAGAAAAATGGTATAAAAGAAGCACGAAAACACGCGTTGTGGTATGTTAAGGGACTTCGCGGTAACGTTAAGTATAAAGACAGACTTGTACATTGTAAAAGCTACAACGAAATGGTGTCTGTTTTTGATGAGCTTATTGAAGAGCAGTGGTAATATAAAATAGATATACTGTTCTCAAGTTACTGTTTTACAAAAATATTCAAATAACAATAAAACCTCCCGGGACCGTGAAGCCTTGGAGGGTTATTGTATGTTATTCAATTATCCGACCAAATGGAATATTCTGAAAAATACGTATTGTAGGAACTTTGGTAAAGCTATCAACAGCGTGGCATCTGTTACCGCTGCTTCCATCTTTTTATTAATCTTTAGCCTCGTAACCGAGCATTGCTTTTTTTGAAAATCTCAAAAAACTATTGCATCGCACCTTAGGGTACGATGTACAATTAGTATATCATATTATGTATAAAATTCCAATATGATGTCATCTATGTTTAATGTATATATACCGTTCTTTATAAAAATTATGCAATCATTTATAATATGCAAAAGGGTGGTAACTTCGCAGAGGACTTTTAAAAAAGAGAAATAAATATTATAGGAGGAATTATGTAATGAAAAAAAGATTTTTTAGTATGATTTTATGTGTATGTATGTTAATCGGTATGATGAGCATGCCTGTCTTTGCCGCAGATTCTGTTAAATCAGGAAAAAAGGCAATTGTAAATTTTGAATGCACCATACACAAAAAAGCCGTTACAAGTGGCTTTGCCGGCACCGTTAATAAGGGTGACATTGTGAAAGTGGCAGAAGCATACGTTACCGGTGAGGACGGCTCTACCAAGTTTCATAAGCTGGTTGCCAATTTACTTGGAAATACAACCTATCGCTATATTGAAGCATACGATTCTGACGGAAATGAAGCGTTAAGCCCATATACTGAGGATAATGCTCCCAAAACACCTGCTGCTTCCTCGGAAACTGAAACAGTATCGGCATGGTTATTTGTAGATAGCCCCGTTGCAGGAGAAATGCCTGATGAAAGCATTGAAGTTACAGGTGACACCGATATGGAAATTGATGACTACGAATGGACAGGTGATTTTAACACAGATGGCTCCTTTAAAGAAGGAGTGAAATATACGCTTGTTATAAGAGTGAACCTCAGCGACAGTGAAGCAAACAAGGTTTTCAGTTCAAGACCTGCTGACCATGGTGTAAACAGATTTCCACCCACAATCAAGCTTTCAAACGGCAACCGTACGGTTGAATTGACATATGCTTTTGGGGAGACAAAGGCGCCCAAGGAATCTACCGCACCCAAAAAAGAAGCTTCTAAAGACTCAACATATGTAAATGTTGAAAAGTTTACAGCAGGCGACTTTGGAACAATGGAGCTTGTAAGCGGAGGATATTCCATATATCACGAGCCTGATTCAAGAACTATGTATGGCTCAAGTCAGAAAACCGGAGCGACGATAACTGTTCTGGAGGCAGGTATTGACGGCGTTGATACAGATGCGGTTTACTATGCTATATGGAATGAGCATCTGGAGGAAGTTGATTATGTAAATATGAACGATGCAAGGGCCACCTTCGGAAACTTTGTAAAGGAAGGTAACGATCCGAAAAGACCTTACAACGAAGAGTTTGCAGCAAAAAGAGTGCAGGACAGACACAAGTTCAATGAAATAACTGAAATTGAAGTGGATTTTCTTTATGCAACTGCGACCCAAAAGCCATATATGTGTGATTACGTTACAGAGGAGGCAATCACCTCGTTTGATTATGACGATGATAGATATAAATGCCTTGGCGATATAGTTTACAGTACAACGGGAATTCCTGAGCCTTACTCAATGGTAACTGCTACCGTAACCTACGTTGCAAATGAGTCATACCATTTTTCAAAGGATGTAAAGCCGGAAAGAGAAAAAACAATCAAGCCTCTTAATATTGGTAATAAAATTACAAGGATAATCAATACATATAGCATTAATTATATAGACGAAAAGACAATAAAGCTTGTTTACCACGAATATATTGATCCGACATCCCTTGATACTGTTCCCACTCAGGCTATGGAGGACTATAATAAAAAGCATCAGTATGACAGAAGTGTTTCTCAACCAAAAACAGGAACAGCAAAGCTCAGTCCGTATGCACAGGAATCCGGTGCATTTCTGTGGCATTATCCTACGGAACATACATATGCATTTGAAATACAACCGAATCAGATAATTGATATAATAGATATGGAGCTTTCAGATGAAATTCCCGGTCTTGTCGGTGATTGGTGCAGAGTTGTAATCGGAACAACTATCGGTTTTGTGCCAAAATCATATTTAACAGATATTGTAATGTCAGATATCTGGCAGGGTGCGCCTGCTGTGCTTCACGACAGCCCCTATGTATTTGCTGGCGGCAGCGGAACAAAAGAAGATCCTTACTTAATTGAAACAGCAGAGCAGCTTAACGCCATACGCAAAGATAGTGCCAAATACTTTAAGCTGATAAGAGACATTGACCTCTCAAATTGGGGTAACTGGATTCCTATCGGCGGTACACCTGCCTACGGTGGTAACGGCGATAATGCTTATAATAAAGCACAGTTCGGTGCAGACTCCTTCAGAGGTCAGCTTGACGGAAATGGTCACGTTATCTCGGGTATGACCATAAAGATAAACGAAGCAAAGCCATACATGCAGGAAAAAAGTAACGACCGTTACTTCGGCCTTATGGGATATATGTCAAATGGTCTTGGAAACAATGATGCCGGCATACGCAATTTAGGACTCATAAACTTCAACATTGACGTAACATATTCTGCATACTCCGAAAGCCTCTTTATCTGGGCAGGCGCATTTGCAACACATATGCTTGATTCCACTATAACAAACTGCTATACTGCAAACGGAAAAATCAATTTTAATATAAATAAAGCACCCGAAACAGATATGGATGCTATAAATACGCAGTTTATGTTTGGTGGCTTAGCTGCGGAAATTGCCGGATGCACAGTAACAAAATGCTTTAATGATGCAGATATTACAGTGAAGTCAAATGATAATAATAACTTTTACCTTATAGCTGGTGGTCTTGCTGCTGATATTCAGAAGTCAAGTATAAGCGAGTGCTACAATTCGGGAAATATTACTCTCCCCTTAATGGACTGGGGGAATGGTTATAATTCGGTTGCGTGCGGTCTGTTTGTCTATGCTGAAAAATACGGCGATTTAAAAGCGGTAGAACATTCAACCGTTACCGATTGCTACAATTCAGGTAATCTGACTGCAAATGTTGTTGCAGGGCTTGCGAACTACGGCAGAACAAACTGCAATTGTGCATTCACAAACTGCTATAACGTTGGTAAGCTTACTATTGATGAAGGAATTGCCGTTACCGGCTTGCCCGGAAAGGCAGACCTTGTATATATTCCGGACTCCACATTTACCACAAGCAACTGCTATGCAGACGGTAATTCAGTTTCGGGAAATGCATGGAAGAGTTCTTCATCACTTGGCAGAAAGGTTCTTGCTTCAATCCCTGAAGACAGCTTTACGATTCCGAACGTGGATGCAATAGCATCAATTCCAAAAGCGGAAGTTATTGGTAACTTCATTGATGTCCCCGTGGGTGCATGGTTTGCAGAATCCGTAAAATGGGCTGTTGATAGAGGAATAACAAATGGTACTTCACCCACAACATTCTCTCCTGACAACACCTGCACAAAGGCACAGATTATTACCTTTATCTGGCGAGCTATGGGAGAGCCCCCATATGAACAGGGAGCATCGTTTACCGATGTTAACTATAAGGATTATTACTTTGCAGCATCCAAGTGGGCAAACAACAAGGGAATGGTTGAAGCAGGAGCATTCAAGGGAGAAAGCCTTGTAACCCGTGCAGATACCGTGGTATATCTCTGGAAAATGTCAGGCTCGCCCGATGTTGGAACTGTCAGCACATTTACAGATGTTCCCGCCGATGCAACGTATGCAAAAGCAGTTGCATGGGCAGTTCAAAATGGAATTACAGCAGGCACAAGCGCAACCACATTTTCGCCTAATGATACCTGTACAAGAGGGCATATAGTAACATTTCTTAAAAGAGCAGTTAAGTAATTATATAGCAATGAACATATATAACCAATAAATAAGGGCATGTCTCAATTCACTTATTGAGACATGCCCTTTAAAATTCTACCTACGTATTATTTTACCGTCAGCTTTTCTTATTACCATAACAATATTTTCTTCGGTGATGATTTCCCAGTAACCGCTATCATCATTAAGCTTAGCAGTTGCGTTCTCAAAACCGAATGCTGCGGCGATTTTTAATGCCACATCTTCTGAAACTTCAGCACTATCAAACTCTGCATAAACTTCGTTTTCCAGCACGTTGTCCTTTACGCCGTCTATTATAATGAAATTACCGTCGTAATATACATCGATATCAAATATATTTTTCAGATTTTGTGCATCAATTAATGTTACTCCATCTGTGATTGTCAGCGTTTCATAAGGCTTTATATCAAAGGTGTTTCCGTTGTACATAATGGTTATTGCTTGCGTTTGGTTATTCCACAAAACGCGTGCGTTAAGCTTTTCAAGCACCTCACGTAGCGGCAGTCTGTTTTCTTCTGCAGCAGTTTTTAATTTGTAAGCCTTACCGTTTATTAGTGCTATTTTGTTCGTCTTTATTGTACTTACATCAAAGCCATAATTGCCATTGTTTACTGACAGCTCACCGTTTACGAAAGCGATGTTTTGAACAGTTTCGGGATACTCTGCTTTTTCGAAATAAATCCCGTCCTTTGAAACATATAGAGTGTTACCGTTGCTGTAGCAATAGTAATCGCCAAATGCTTCTAAAAATTCAGGCTTTTCTGTGCCGTAATCAACTGTAACAAAGTTGTCAGGCTCTCTTGAAATATAATAGTTGCCGTTGTCTGCCGCAAAGGAATACCCGTTACCGTTTGAAACAGGAAGAGCTTTTATGGTTTTTGCCTCTGCCCAGTTTCTGCCGTCGATGGAGTAATATATTTTATCTGCCTTAACATAATATACGCCGTTTGCATATACTGCATCTGAAACAAAGCTTTCAAATGCGTGAATGTTTGTTACATTAAAAGTGCTGTCTAATATATACAGGTTTTTGTAATATTTAAGCATATCGTGATAATATGACGGGTCGGTCTGGAAAGGTGCATAGCGTGCAATATATCCGTCGCCTGCTGATGTTATTTTATAACTGTTCCAACGGCCGTCAAATGCCTTTTTTGTTTTTTCTGTAAGGAACTTTGTTTTCCAGCTTTCACCGTCTGTTGAAACATAAAGACAGTCTGTGCCCCATTTGTAATATTCTTTACCTGTGAAATTATCCTGCTTTAATGTTGTGCTGTTGTGAACCTCGCTTTCGATAACTGCAGGCGGATTGTCAGTTATAATAAAGCTGTTTTCCATTCCACCCGGATTGTTCATAGGCAAAAGTATTTCTATAATAAATTCTGTAGTTTCGCCTGCAGGCAATTCAACATACGCCATTATGTCGTCACGCTTGGCATCTGTCTGTCCCTTGGAATATGAATAAGGTAACAGGTGATTGCCGTCCTTATCTTTAAGGCTTACTACATTGTTTGCAGTTGTTTTTAAGTTATAATTAAAATATCGTGTGTTTACACCGTCGTTCTTTACAGAAAGTCTGTAGTTTACAAAAACTCCGTAGTTGCCCAGATTGCAGGCTGTACCTGTGTTTTCTTTTTTCGTGGTAAGCGGTGCATTGGGGCTGAAATTTGCTTTTTCAGTTTTGTTTGTTCCTTCATATGCTGCAAGGTCGCTGTGGTTAACATCAAAGTACCACACATCATTCTTTTTGTTGGATGGAACAAGCACACCGTAGTACGAAAGCTTCGATTTGTCTTTATAATAAATTGGCAACATATCTGACTGAGCGCATATTGCACGTGACCATATATCCTCAAGTGGGTTTAAGTGTGTAAACCACTTTGTTATTGTCTGTCCGTTCGGTGAATAATGATTGTAAACAGTTACAGGCAATTCAGTTCCGTCACGTGTTTCGTCGGTTATGATATATTCCATAGTGTCAGAATACATATAAGGCAAGCTGTCTGCAATACCTTTATATTGTCTGTCACGATAATATTTTCCGAATGCAGCATCATCACAGTGGTGACTTCTGTCGCCAAGCTGACCGTCTGATTTTAATGCTGCAATGTTTAAATCAATGCTACCGCTTAATATTTCAAAATCAGCTAAGATATGCACTGGTTTAAGCCAGTTTACTGCACAGTAATTGTCAATATACTTGCTAAGCCACATAACTTCATTCTTTTTAAGAGTAACTGTTACTGCTTTAAAAGGACGTGGGGTATATGTTGATTCGCCTCTGATGTTTCTGATTTCTCTGCCCGTGTAATCTGCAATTGCCTGAATGCAGCTCCAGTCACCTTCGTTACGGCTTAATGCACCATCTGCGTATGTTTCAATTAGTGCAGGTACCTCGTAACCGATAGCTGTGATTTCAAGCTTTGTGTCAGCATTCGCTTTTATATATACATCTGTTTCAATGTCAAAGCCTGTTTCTGTGATTTTCCCTTCCTTGTTTCTAAGCTCTGTGTGATTTAAAAGTGAAACATAAAGAGAGTATTTGCCTGCTTCTAAATCTTCGTTGTTCATTAAGTATTCCGGCTTTGGGTTTGAATCGTCAGAAAGCATACTGCGCTCAACTGATTCCTGATTGTTGCAGTAGATAAATGTGCCTCCGCCTATTGGTGAAAAGTTTAAATCAGCACCAAAGGCCAGCATTGGAAATAAAAACAAACAAACCAACAAAATAATTATTTTTTTCATAATTCTTCCTTTCGTAAAACACACAAGGCGGCATTAGAGCCGCCTTGTATATATTATTTCATTTTGTTTATGTCAACAATTTCTGTTGTGTATAGTGAATAGCCACTGTTTAAGCTGTCAACAATTGCGTTGGCGGTATCTATAGCTGTAAGACAAGGTATGCTTAATTCAACGGCCTTACGTCTTATTTTAACGTTGTCATATGTTGGAATACGTCCCTTTGATGATGTTGAAATAACATAGTCAATCTTGCCGCTTTCGAGCAGGTGAACAATATTGTTGTCCTGATTCTGATGAATCTTGTATGCAATAGTGGTTTTTATACCTGCTTCAGTAAGAACCTTTGCAGTGCCTTCTGTTGCATAAATATCAAAGCCAAGCTCTGCAAAATTCCTTGTGGTTTCAATAATTTCGGCTTTGTCAGTGTCACGCACTGTTACAAGCACGCCACCGCTCTTCTTTAAGCTGTAGCCTGCTGCACTAAGACCTTTATACAAAGCCTCGCGCATTGTTTTGCCTATTCCCAAAACCTCACCTGTTGACTTCATTTCGGGTCCTAAGTGAACGTCAACGTCAATTAGCTTCTCGAATGAGAACACAGGAACTTTAATTGCAACGTAGGAAGGCTCTTTGTAAAGACCTGTGCCGTAGCCCATATCAGCAAGCTTTTCGCCAAGAGCGGCTCTTGTTGCAAGCTCAACCATTGGAACGCCTGTTACCTTACTGATATAAGGGATTGTTCTTGAAGAACGAGGGTTAACCTCAATAACGTAAATTTCATCATCGTAAACAAGGTACTGAATATTTACAAGACCTTTTGTTTTTAATGAAACTGCAAGGTTTTTAGTATGCTCTAAAAGCTTTTCTCTTATTCTGTTGCTGATGTTCCATGCAGGATATACTGCTATAGAGTCACCTGAGTGGATACCTGCTCTTTCAACGTGCTCCATAATACCGGGAACTAAAATTTCTTCACCGTCACATATTGCATCAACTTCAACCTCTGTACCCATTAAGTACTTGTCAATAAGCACGGGGTTTTCGATGTTGGTTGAAAGGATAATTGCCATATATTCCTTGACGTCTTCCTCGCTGAAAGCTATAATCATATTCTGACCGCCAAGTACGTAAGAGGGACGTAAAAGCACCGGATAACCGATACGTTTTGCAACCTCTAATGCTTCCTCGGTTGTCATAACAGTGTCACCAACCGGGCGTTTTATTTTTAGCTTTTCCAATAGTGCGTCAAAACGCTCTCTGTCCTCAGCGGCATCAATGCTGTCAGCCTGTGTACCTAATATATTAACACCCTGTTCTGTTAAGAAGTTTGTAAGCTTTATTGCAGTCTGTCCACCAAATGCAACCACCACGCCGTAAGGCTTTTCAATCTCAATGATGTTCATAACATCTTCGGGAGTAAGCGGCTCAAAATAAAGTCTGTCTGCAGTGTCAAAGTCAGTTGAAACAGTTTCGGGGTTGTTGTTTACGATAACAACATCGTAGCCAAGCTTTTTAAGTGTCCATACGCACTGTACGCAAGAGTAGTCAAACTCTATACCCTGACCTATTCTTATCGGACCTGAGCCAAAAACAATTACTGTCTTTTTGTCGTTATTCTTAAACAATGCTGCCTCATCTTCAACACCTACTGCAGAATAGAAGTACGGTGTTTTTGCAGAAAATTCTGCCGCACAGGTGTCAACAATTCTATATGATGCACCAACGTGGCACGGCACCTTGTTTTTGGAAATAGCTTCAATCGACTTGTCTGTGTAGCCCATTTTCTTTGCCTTGTAATACAGGTCGTTTGAAAGCTGATTTTCTGCAAGCTCTTTTTCCATTTTTACAAGGTTGTAAATTTTATTTAAGAACCACATATCAATCTTTGTGATGTCGTGTATGTATTCCAATGTTACGCCACGCTTCATTGCTTCAAACACAACAAACAAACGTTCGTCATCACAAACACTGATTTTGTCTTTGATTTCTTCGTCAGACATTGCCATAAACTTCTTTGAATTTAAGTTGTCAAGACCAATTTCTGCACCACGTACAGCCTTTAAAAGTGCCTGCTCAAAGGTTATGCCGATAGCCATAACCTCGCCTGTGGCTTTCATCTGTGTGCCCAATAGTCTTTTTGCGTAAACAAATTTGTCAAAGGGCCATTTTGGGAACTTAACAACTGTGTAGTCTATTGTAGGCTCGCAACAAGCTGGTGTTTTGCCTGTAACGTCATTCATAATTTCGTCTAATGTATAGCCGATAGCAACCTTTGTTGCAACCTTTGCGATTGGGTATCCTGTTGCCTTGGATGCAAGAGCTGATGAACGGCTTACACGTGGATTAACCTCAATTACAGCGTATTCAAAGCTGTTGGGATTTAATGCAAACTGACAGTTACATCCGCCCTCAACGCCAAGGGAGTTAACGATGTTAAGAGCAGCACTTCTTAACATATGGTATTCCTTGCTTGAAAGTGTAACACACGGAGCAACAACGATACTGTCACCTGTGTGAACACCTACAGGGTCAAAGTTCTCCATAGAACAGACGGTAATTGCATTTCCCGCACTATCACGAATTACTTCAAACTCAATTTCCTTCCAGCCGGAAATACATTTTTCTACAAGAATCTGATGGATAGGTGAGCGGTGAAGTCCATTGTGGGCAATTTCGTCGAGCTCGCGGTCGTTGTTTACGATACCACCGCCGGTAC
>JAZNGX010000151.1:0-10574 GCA_045576675.1 Clostridia bacterium
GGACGATACAATTGCAATTTTTGATGATATGGAATTTTTGGATTTGAGTTTAGTCAACCAATAAAAAAGGATTAAACATTGAGATTTAAGGATTAAAAAAGCCTTCCCCTTGAGGGGAAGGTGGGTTGCGAAGCAACTCGGATGAGGTGGAAATGAACAAGACTAATAATTCAAAATTAACGGGTAATGCAAAAGCATTAAGAAAAAATATGACAAAAGAAGAAAGGCATCTTTGGTATGATTTTCTGAAAACTTTACCTATAACTGTTAATCGACAAAAGGTGATTGGCAATTATATCGTTGATTTCTATATTGCATCGGCTAAAATTGTTATTGAACTTGATGGTTCACAACATTATGAAGAAAAAGGCGTTGAGAATGATGCAAAAAGAGATGCTTTCCTAAATGGTTTAGGGATTAAAGTGTTAAGATACTCCAACCTTGATATTAATCAAAGATTTGAGAGTGTTTGTGAGGATATACTGAAGGGAATTAACACCTCATCAGTTACTTCGTGACAGCTTCCCCTCAAGGGGAAGCCTTTAAAAGAATTAAAAAATTTTGTCCTTAACTTGACAAAATCATATGCGGTTTGTGACCACAATGAATTGCACTTCGTGCATCAAAAGGCAATTCAATTTATTTTTATACAATATTACATTGGAGGTGTATTATGTTAAAAAGAATGATTTTAATAGCCGTTATGTTAATAATGATGCTTACAACAGCTTATGCATTTGAGCCGGACTCTTATGCAGGACATATAATACCTGTTGACATCGAAGTAAACGGGAGCTTTACAAGGTGTGTGCAAAAGCCGTTTCTTGTAAATAATTCAACATATATTCCGCTTCGTGCCTTTGGTGATGCAATAGGTGGCGAGATAAGCTGGGACGAAGCGTTAAAAGCGGCAACTCTTATAAAGGACAGTCATACATTTGTTTTTTATGCCGAACAAAGCCACTGTTTAATAGATGGCGAAAAAAGCGATTATTGTGCTATAGAGTATAAAGATTTGCTGTTCATTCCTGTAAGAGCGGTGTCAGAAAAGCTTGGGTACACAGTTGAATGGGATGACATTGCACTTGCAGTTAAAATAACTGCTCCTGATGTTACGGTTTCACAAGAATGTGTTGATAACACATACACATATGAGGATATAATGTATCTGGGAAAAATTACGTGGATTGAAAGTGGATATCAGCCGTTTGAAGTAAAGCTTGGTGTGGCGAATACAGTTGTAAACCGTATGCATTCTGATAGCTTGCCAAGTACAATCAAGGAGGTTATTCTTGATACAAGGCATGGTGTTCAGTTTCCGCCTGCACACACTGAAAGAATAAATGAAACGCCGTCAAAGGAATGTGTTATAGCGGCAAAATGTGCATTAAACGGAGCAAACAATGTTGGCAATTCTATGTATTTTGTAAATGTAAAATATTCAGCATCGTCATGGGTGCATAATAACAGAACGCATTATACTACAATTGGTAACGTTGCATTTTATGAATAGAAATGAAAAAAAGGTCGCAAAAACGCCCTGTGCAAGCTGGTGATTGCACAGGGCGTAATTCTTTTCTTTTATTTTGCGTAATCTACTGAGCGAAGCTCTCTTATTACATTTACTTTTATCTGACCCGGATATTCCATTTCAGCTTCAATACGCTTAACGATATCACGTGCCATCAAAACAGTAGTTTCATCTGAAACAACCTCAGGCTTAACCATAACTCTGATTTCACGACCTGCCTGAATTGCAAAGGATTTTTCAACACCGTTAAAGCTGTCTGCAATTTCCTCAAGCTTTTCAAGACGTTTGATATAAGTTTCAAGATTTTCTCTTCTTGCACCCGGACGTGCTGCAGAAATAGAGTCAGCAGCCTGAACAAGACAGTCAATAAGAGATACGGGCTGAACATCACCGTGGTGTGCCATAATAGCATGAACGATTGTTTCGTTTTCCTTATATTTCTTAGCAAGCTCTGCTCCGATAACTGCGTGTGAGCCTTCAACCTCGTGGTCGATAGCTTTACCCAAGTCGTGCAATAAGCCTGCTCGTTTTGCCAATGTAATATCAGCACCAAGCTCTCCTGCCATAATTCCTGCAAGGTGAGCAACCTCAATTGAATGCTTTAAAACATTCTGACCGTAGCTTGTACGATACTTAAGTCTGCCAAGAGTCTTAATAATTTCAGGATGCAAGCCATGAACACCTGTTTCAAATGTTGCGTGCTCACCTTCCTGCTTAATAATAGCGTCAACCTCTTTGCGGCTACGTTCAACGGTTTCTTCAATACGTGCCGGATGAATTCTTCCGTCAACAATAAGCTTTTCAAGAGTAAGTCTTGCAACCTCACGGCGAATTGGGTCAAAGCCTGAAAGAATAACTGCTTCAGGTGTATCGTCGATTATCAAATCAACGCCCGTTAAAGCCTCAAGGTTTCTGATGTTTCTACCCTCACGACCAATAATTCTGCCCTTCATTTCATCATTTGGAAGAGGTACTACTGAAACAGTAGTTTCTGCAGAATGGTCAGCTGCACAACGCTGAATTGCACCTGCAACAATTTCGTGTGCCTTCTGGTCGGCTTCTTCCTTTGCCTTGTCTGTAATATCCTTAACAAGGATAGCGGCTTCGTGTCTTATTTCATTTTCTATATTATTAAGTAGTTGTTGTTTAGCTTCATCAATAGACAGACCGGAAATCTTTTGTAACATTTCAAGCTGCTTTGTATGTATCTCGTCAGCTTCAGCTATCTTTTGATCTAATTCTTTGTTTTTCTTAGCAATCTGCTCTTCTTTTTTCTCAATCTGCTCGGACTTTTTATCAATAGTTTCTTCTCTTTGCTGGATTCTGTGTTCCTGTCTTTGCAGTTCGGAACGCTGTTCTTTCATTTCTTTATCAAATTCAGCACGAAGTCTATGCTTTTCTTCCTTAGCTTCGATTAAAATTTCGCGTTTTAAACTTTCTGCGGCTACTTTTGATTCTTCAATTATCTTTTTTGCTTCGTTTTCTGCACCGCCGATTTCGGCTTCAGCAAACTTTTTTCTATATTCAACTCCCATACGGAAGGCAATTATCGAACAAATAACAATTAAGACAAATGCAATACCACAGGTTATTAATATCTGTGTAATAACAAAACACCTCCATTATCTTTTATAATCTTATATAATATAGAATTTTATACACACTACTCTATCTATTTTAATATTTTTTGTACAAATTGTCAAGATTTTTTAAGAAATTAACACAATTTTTCACAAAAAAATATATATAGTGTACAAATTTTATTAAAGCTCTGTAAATTCAGAGGTTACAATATACTCATCTCCGTCAATTTCACACGTAAGCTCAATATAGTATGCTTTTGCATCTTCGGGAATATCTGTGCCGTCTGTTACAGTCCATTCCTCGGTCATAGCAATAGAATTTGTTTCCTCTTTTACTTCATATGCCAAAGGATTTTTAAGAGAATAAACCTTTTTACCTGTAATTTTAACATTGTCGGGATTGATGATTTCTCCATTTAGCATTTCCGGTAACTGCACAGTGCCGTTTACAACTGAGTCTGCAAAGACAAAGCATTCCTTGCGTACCCATCCGCAAGCATGAGAATGCCCCATTCCGTGCACCATAGAAAGGCGTGTTGCCTTGTTGTTTTTAACGGTATCAACAAAAGACATTGAGTTTGAATTTACTGAAAATGGTGTGTCTGCATTCCAGCAAAGCCACAGCACAGGCATATTTACTTTTGAAAAACGTGTTTCTGCAAGCCAGTCTGATGCTTTGGCAAAATTGTTTTTCATCCATCCGTGCGACTGAGCCAGATAGCCTGAGCCATAAATCGGGATAGCAAATGCAAATCGGCTGTCATAGCCTATAGCAAGGGATGTCATAACACCGCCCCACGATATTCCGCATACGCCTATTTTGTCACTGTCAACTCTTGAATCATCACGTAGAATATTGTTTGCCGCAATAATTGAGGCTATTGCGTGATACATCCATTGCTGCTCGTGCGGCTTATCAACGTTTTTCATATCGTCGTTTTCAAAAATGTCAGCATAGCCTTCTTCGCAAAAAACGCCGTGAAGACCGTGCTGCCACGGCTCTTTATTAGTCGGGCATTCTTTAGAGCCTGCATTTATCTCTTTTGGAAAGTCACCCGTGTTTGACATTGCAATTGCAACGTATCCACGTTCGTTCCACATTTTTACCCATGGTAAAAATGCAACGCCGCCACCACCGTGAGCAAGTACAACAGCAGGAGCTTTTTTTGTTGTTTCGGGATAGCCTATATATGCAAAGACCTTTGTTTTGCTGCCGTTTATATCAAGACCATCGTAGGTTATGGCTTTTATGCCTTCAAATTCACCCGTTGGATTATATTCAGGAATTTCCTTATATTGAGTTTTTGTATTTATAAGCTTTTCATAGATTTTATTCATACATTTCACCTCTTTAAATATCATACAATATGCAGTAGCTAAAATCAAGAATAAATTTGAAAAAATATGGGAAAAATCACAAAAAGAGGTGGACATATGAAAAAAATAATTTTTGCATGGGCAATGTTTTTGATTATTTCATTGTGCAGCATCGGTTTTTTGCAGCATCTTGAAAACAAAAACTCCGCAGAGGCAATGCCGTCTGCGGAGCAGTCAGTTCAATATACAGTGAAAACCCATAACGGCAGGGTTGCCGTCTTTGTGGGTAACGAGGATATCCCTTTAAAATATCTGGCAATAGATATTTCGTATTTAAGGGAATACGATAAAAAACAGTTTGAATCAGGTATCAGGCTTGACTCTTTAAAGGATGTGCTGATGCTTGAAGAAGATTTTTCAAGCTGATCAGCTTTGGCTGATATGTGACAATGCCGCACCTACTGCTGTTGCAAATATGGAATTCTCAGGAATTATAAAATTAATTCCGTGCATTTTTTCAAGCATTTCAAAGCGTTCCTTCGCCTGCGGCATAACAGAAAGCATACCTGTTAAAACAACGTCTTTGATCCTGTCGTTTTTCAAAGCAAAAACTGCCATCATACCAATGGTTTCTATTACCATATTTATAACACCCAGTGCAATGTCAGCATCTGTTGCAAGGTCAGAAAGCTTGCCGAAGTTTGCTGCTGTGGTTGTTGGCGGAAGCATAGATATAACGTTGCGTGAAATATCATTAATACGCAAATCAACATTGTTTAAATCTCCGCCTGAGGCTTCTGCAATTATCGTATCAAAGTTATGTGCGTTTATAAGCTTGCCGCACATTCCGACAAGAGTTCCGCCGCCGACACCGCTGCCGCCAAGATGAGTGATTTTATCTGCTGAAGCACGAACATATGCAGTACCTGTACCCATACTTACAATAAGTGCTTCTTTTTTATCTGAAAGCTTAAGCCCGCCAAGACCTATTGCCACAAATTCGTCAACAGTTTTTGTTGGAACTCCGTATATGTTGTCACTGAAAAACGATGCACCAACACCTGTAAGAATAATTTGCGATATTTCTGTAAGCTCTATTTTGTTTTCCTGAAGGTATTTTCCCAACGCTCCGTAAACAGAGGTTACGGGGTCTGCCGCTTTTACCTGCTGGCACGAAATAAATGTACCGTTTTCCTTAAATCCAACTATTTTGGTGGTTGAGCCGCCAACATCTATACCGATAACTGTTTTCATAACATTATGCCTTTCTGATTTTTAATAGTCTTATAATTGCGGGGCAAAGAATAACGTTAACTGCTATCTCAAAAAGGAAGTTTGCACCAACAAGAACAAAAATAATATATGATGCAACTGCCTCTGAGCCACCTGCCCATGTGGTGATTGTTTCCATAAAAAACAACAGGCAGCCTAATAAAAATATACCTGTGTTTACAACGGGGCAAACAAGGGCAGAAATTGCTGTTGCAGCGTACATATTAAGCTTTCTTGCACCCTGGTATACGATGCCTGTTACAAGACCTGCAATGGTACCTTTTGCGATAACCGTTATAATTGTTCCGGGAACATTTACTGCCAGAAATGCTGCTGCGTCACCTGACAGTAGCACAACCATACTGAATACAAAGCCGAGCCAGGCACCTGCTTTAGGGCCACAAAGTGCTGCACCGATTACTATAGGTACAAGTACCAGTGTGACAGAAAACGGACCGAAATGAATAAACGAACCAAGCACTTGAAGTATTATAACCAAAGCTGTAAGTATTGCATACATTACAAGGTTTTGAGTTGATTTTGACACATTAGAATTATTATTCATAGTTTTACCTCGCTTTCTATGCATAAATAATACCCCAAAAAAACCCATTTGTCAAGGAAAAACTGTTGACTAACAGCGTTTGGTTTGCTATAATGTATGTTGATATATTGTAAACAAGGAATGGCAAAAATGAAAAAATATCTTCCAAAAATAATTGCGGCGCACGACTTGTCAGGCTTTGGCAAGGCATCACTTACCGCTGTTGTTCCAATACTGTCCGTTATGGGCAGTTATGTATGTCCGTTGCAGACTGCGGCATTGTCTTCAATAACAGGTGTTTTTGACGGCTATGCATTTACTGATTTGACAGAGCATATGCATGCAACAATTAAACATTGGAGCGAGCTTGGCGTGGATTTCGACTATATTTACAGTGGCTTTCTTGGTAATCCCGAGCAGGTTGATGTAATACTTGAGGCAAAACAGCTTTTTGGCTGCTCTTTGGTTGTTGACCCTGTTTTTGCTGATGATGGCAAGCTTTATCCTACGATGGGCGGCAATATGGTTTCAAATATGAAACGTCTTGTTTCTGCTGCGGATATTATTACCCCGAATATTACAGAGGCAATGTTTTTGCTTGACGAAAATACAATTCCTGAAACTGAGGATGAAATAAAAATATGGTTAAAACGGCTTTGTGATATGGGGCCTGAGCTTTCACTTATTACAAGCTGTAGGTTTGATGGGAAAATGTATGTTTGTGCTTATGATAAAGCGGATGGTAGGTACATAATTACAGATTGCAGATTTTATCCCGGTAATTTTCATGGAACAGGGGATATTTTTACAACGGTTTTAACAGGTGCGATTGCACGAGGGCAGAGTGCCGGGGATGCAATACAACTTGCAGTTGATTTTGTACGCCATGCAATTGAAGAAACTGTTAAAAATGGAGTTGACCCCAAAGAGGGCGTTGCAATAGAAAAAACTCTTAAGGATTTGATATAAATGTGGAAAAGTGACAACTGGAAACAATATGAATTAATAGACTCATCAGGCGGCGAAAGGCTTGAAAGATGGGGCGATACCGTGGTTATACGCCCTGACCCTCAGGCGGCTTGGGATACGCCAAAAAAGAATCCACTGTGGAAAAAGGCTGATGCACGTTATACCCGAAGCAGCAGTGGAGGCGGAAGCTGGCAGTTTTATAAGAGTCTGCCTGAAAGCTGGGCAATAAAGCAGGGCAATCTGCAGTTTAAAATCAAGCCTATGAATTTCAAGCATATGGGCTTATTCCCTGAACAGCTTGTTAACTGGGAGTGGTTTTCAAAGCTTATTGAGGAAAGTGGCAGAGAAATTAACGTGTTAAATCTTTTTGCATATACGGGCGGCGCAACTGTTGCGGCAGCAAAGGCAGGTGCAAAGGTGTGTCACGTTGATGCATCAAAGGGTATAGTTGCTCACGCAAAGGAAAATGCGGCACTGTCAGGCTTAAAAGACCATCCCATAAGATACATAGTGGATGATTGTATGAAATTTGTTGAGCGTGAAATCCGCCGTGGCAGAAAATACGATGCAATTATAATGGACCCGCCGTCTTATGGAAGAGGCCCTGGTGGCGAGGTATGGAAAATAGAAACAGAGCTTTATAAATTTGTAAGCCTTTGTGCCGAGGTGTTAAGCGATAAACCGCTTTTTGTGCTTCTTAATTCTTACACAACAGGTCTTAGCGGATATACAATGCAGAATGTTTTGCAGATGGTTCTGGGCGATAAATTTGAAGGTACGTTTACTTCTGACGAAATAGGCATACCTATGACTGATAATAAAATGATTTTGCCATGCGGTTGCTCGGCAAGATTTACAGGCAAATGAGGCTGAAAAATGATTAAGGTTGATAATTTGTATTTTAAATACTCTGAAGAAAGTATTAAAAATGTGCTTGACGGAGTAAGTGTAACAATAGAACAAGGCTCGTTTACTGCAGTTTTAGGCCACAACGGCAGCGGCAAGTCAACGCTTGCGAAGCATATGAATGCAATCCTTTTGCCGTCAGGCGGAACGGTTTATGTTGAGGAGATGAATACTGCAGATGAAAAGCTGCTTATAAAAATAAGACAGACTGTGGGTATGGTGTTTCAGAATCCCGACAATCAGATTGTTGCAACTATTGTTGAGGACGATATTGCGTTTGCACCTGAAAATATAGGGGTTCCGCCTGCTGAAATTATATGCCGTGTTGATGAGGCAATCAAGGCTGTGGGTATGGAAAAATATCGTCATTATGCACCTCATCTTTTGTCTGGCGGTCAGAAGCAGCGTATAGCAATAGCAGGTGTGCTTGCAATGAAGCCAAGATATATTGTGCTTGATGAGCCTACTGCAATGCTTGACCCCGTTGGCAGACGTGAGGTAATGTCAACGTTAAAAAGGCTTAATAAGGAGAATGGTATTACTGTTGTTCTTATTACTCACAATATGGATGAGGCTGTCCAGGCTGACAGAGTTATTGTTATGAATGACGGTCATATTGAAATGGACGGAACACCAAAACAGGTTTTTACACAGGTTGACAGAATAAAGGCTTTGGGACTTGATGTTCCGCAGGTTACAGAGCTTATATATGAGCTTAATAAATGCGGGCTGGGGTTGCCCGAGGATGTGCTTACGCCAAAAGAGGCGGAGGCGGTGCTTGCCCCTCTTGTAAACAAGGGTGAGGCAAATATGATACCTGTACACAGTCATCCTGATGACACGCCTGCAATAGATATTGAGGATATAGTTTATGATTATTCTGTGGGTGGCCCGTATCAGAAAAGGGCCCTTGACGGAATAACAATGTATATTCCCAAAAACAAGATTATTGGAATTATAGGTCACACAGGCAGCGGAAAGTCTACTCTTGTTCAGCATTTTAACGGCATTTTAAAGCCGACAGGCGGCAAGGTGCTTATAGATGGTGCTGATATTTGTGACAAGCATATAAGTATGAAGAAAATACGTTCTGAGGTCGGTGTGGTATTCCAGTATCCGGAGCATCAGCTTTTTGAAGAAACTGTCAGGGCAGACATTGCTTTCGGCCCGAAAAATCAGGGCTTATCAGAACAGGAAATAGAGCAAAGAGTTAAGGATGCTGCAAAAAGCGTGGGTCTTTCAGAGACGTTGTTTGACAAATCGCCTTTTGATTTGTCGGGCGGGCAGAAAAGACGTGTTGCTATTGCAGGTGTTATTGCAATGCATCCGAAGGTGCTTGTGCTTGATGAGCCTACTGCGGGTCTTGACCCGAAGGGCAGAGAGGATATTTTAAAGCAGATTAAAAATATGCACAAGGAGCTTGGGATTACTATCATAATAGTATCTCACGGTATGGAGGATATAGCTAACACAGCATCACTTATTTATGTTTTAAATGATGGCAAAGTGGCTATGCACGGCACACCGCTTGAAGTATATTCAAGGTACGGTGAGCTTGAAAAAATCGGGCTTACCGCACCGCAGGTAACAAAGCTTATATATGAAATCTGCGGTCAGTATGTATGCACTGTGGAAGAAGCAAAGCAGGCTGTTATTAATAACTTAAAGGATGGAGCAAGGGTTAAATGATAAGAGATATTACGCTGGGACAGTATTTCCCCGGTGACAGCTTTTTATATAAAATGGATCCGAGAGCAAAGATTGTGCTTACTCTTGTGTATCTTGTAATGATATTTGTTGTTCATAATTATGCAGGTTATTTAGCTGTGTTTTTATTGCTTTTTGTTATAATAAAATCCACGGACATACCATTTAAGTATATTTTAAAGGGCATAAAGCCAATTATGGTATTTGTTGCATTTACAGCGGTTTTGAATCTGTTTATGACAGGTGGAGATATTTTATGGCAGTGGGGATTTTTAAAAATCACAAAGCAGGGTATTAACTATGCGATATTTATGGTTTTGCGAATTGTGCTTTTGATGATGGGAACATCAATGCTTACTTACACAACATCGCCCATTGTGCTGACAGATGGTATCGAAAGATTACTTTCGCCTTTTGCAAAGATAGGTCTTCCGGCGCACGAGCTTGCGATGATGATGACCATTGCGTTAAGGTTTGTTCCGACACTTTTAGAAGAAACCGAAAAAATTATAAAGGCACAGACGGCACGAGGTGCCGACTTTGAAAGCGGCAACATAATCCAAGTCGGAGGCCAAGCGGTCTTAGGAAGACAATGTCATAAATCAACTCCTTGGCTCACAGAACGACATGGCTACGATCCGACTTATTGCGTTAAGGTTTGTTCCGACACTTTTAGAAGAAACCGAAAAAATTATAAAGGCACAGACGGCACGAGGTGCCGACTTTGAAAGCGGCAACATAATCC
>JAZNGX010000152.1:0-13976 GCA_045576675.1 Clostridia bacterium
CAAAATTCTGGAAGTCTATGTATAATCTTATCATTTACTTTATTGGAATGAATGTATGCTTTTGTTTTCCAATAATAGCCGCAAAAATGGTACATTGTGTTAAAAACAATGCATTACAATATTTTTACAGAACATCTTTTATGCTCACTATGGTTGTGCCAAGTATTATAACTCTACTGATGTGGAAGTTTATTTATTATCCCGAAATAGGTGTTGTTGCAAAAATATTGAGTTATTTTAATATTGATTCATTAAATTTATTAGGTTCACAAAGCATGGTGAAATTTGCAATAATCTTAATTGGTTTTCCGTGGGTTTCAGGTTTGAATTTTATAATGATTTATTCTTCTTTACAAAGTATTGATAATTCTGTAATTGAAGCGGCAAAAATCGATGGTGCCGGTACTATAAAAGCATTTTTAAATATTGAACTTCCAATTATAATGCCGCAGATTAAAAATCTGTATGTTCTGTCTTTTATTGGTTTGATACAGGATTATGAAAGATTTTTTATACTTACCGACGGCGGACCGAATAATGCATCGCTTGTGCCTGGGTTACATATGTATCACGTTGCTTTCAATGCGAATGAATCAATGTTTGGTTATTCGTATGCTATGGCAATTGTTTTGTTTTTAGTAACTATTGTATTCAGTATACTTTCATTAAGAAAGAGGGGTGATATGTAAATGAAAGCTAAATCGAATATTATTATACATATAATTCTTTTGTTTTTTGTTATTATAACACTGTTTCCGTTGTATATAATGATTGTTACATCTACCAAAAGTGAACTTGGGTTTATCACGAATTTTTGGGGAATACAGTGGCCAATTGAATATTCAAATTATGCAAGAGCTTGGGAAGGTATCTATAAATACGTTTTTAATTCCATTAAAGTAACAACACTTACAGTTTTGGGCGTACTTGTGATTTCAGTTTTGGCAGGATATTCTTTTTCAAAACTAAAGTTTAAGTTTAAAGAAATATTGTTTTTTGGAATATTGATATTTAATATGATACCGGGCTCTTTACTGTTGATACCCAATTTTATTAATTTATATAAGCTTGGTCTTAATAATTCACATATCGGGTTGGTTTTATCTACTTTAGGAGGAGCATCAATAATTCCAATAATGCTGTCTAGAAGTTATTTTGATACGATTCCGGATTCGATTTTTGAGTCTGCTTATATTGAAGGAGCAAAGGAGTTGCAAATTTTACGTCATATTGTAGTTCCTTTGTCAACACCTATTATCGGGACAATTTCATTGCTTATATTTTTCGGGACTTTTAATTCGTTTATGTGGCCGTATATAGTATTGAGTTCTGACGAGTTAAAAACTATTCCTATAGGGTTAAGCAAACTTATAGGGCAGTATGGCATGAATTTTGGTTTTCAAATGGCAGCATACACACTTGTTAGTGTTCCTTTAATGGTGCTAATTTCGTTGACTATGAAGGTGTATGTTAAAGGTATTTCTGCAGGAGCGGTTAAATCATAGTATTGGATTTTTTATGGAACTGTGTTTTGAACAATGATTTGACATTATATCTGCGTTTGGTTATGTTTTGACTTGATTTGTACAAATGCTGTTTTTAATACGGTTTCATTTAAAATAAATAATTATAAAAATAATAAGGAGGAAAAGGTCATGTTAAAAAAATTGGTTTCAGTGGTTTTGAGTATTGTAGTACTAATGTCAATCGGAGTAAGTGTAGTTGGTGCCGAAGAACTGAGTTTTAGGGTGGAAGGAGAAAGTTGTATTGATACAAACACAGGTTTCGGTTTCGATTTCAACAGCAGTTTAAGTGGTAACAGTGCTATATCGATATATACTTATACTGCACCGATAGACGGCGATTATTATTTTGGGTATAAGGTAAATGCTCCGGTAAGTGGTATTTATCAATTGGATTACGTTGCAACCAAGCAAGGCAAACTAAAGGATATAGGTACTTCAGGTACGGAATGGTACAGTGCACATAAAATCCAAATTAATGGTGAAGAAGCAGTAGGTTTTGAGGAAAATTCAACTTTTTTAACCGGTCAAGATGTTGTAATAGCAAACGACGGCATTAATTACGACAGCTTTAGATTGTATGTGTTTTTGAAACAAGGTAGTAATGATATCAAATTTTTAATTCAAGAGAGATATGCAGGTGGTATGTATATATCCAGATTGGATTATATGCAATTTACATTAAAAGAGAAGTCTTTAGATTGCAGGACTGTACGAATTGAAGGAGAGCAGCCTAATTTTTCAAATGTTGCTCCGAGTTATTCGTGGGATGGCGAGTACAGCAATGGTATAGCCAGACTTTGGCAGGCTTCTACTACAGATTATCCTGATGGTTTAACAGCAAAATATTATGTATGGGCACCGACGGCAGGCGCATACAGAGTAGAAACCGGTTCGATATATTTAAATCAAGGTTGGAGTTCTGATTTTGCAATTAAAGTAAATGGTACACAAAATATTACTGCCGAGAACGCTATATGTTATGCCGGTTACGGTACTTCAGGCCAGTACGGAAAACATATATTTGCAACCAGAGCAATGTTAAATCAAGGTCTTAACGTAATAGATATTTCTGTAACAGAAAATAGAGGTGATAATACATACGTAACATTTATAGATTATATAGATTTTATCAAAGAGGACAGAGTAAATTTGTACTCGGTAGAAGCTGAAAGTGCTCCCGGTGGTTTTAACTTGGATGGCCGTACAGACTTTAGTGGCGGTAACGCAATTGGTATCTGGACATCTAACGAAGGTGATTACAGTGCCACTTATACAGTTAATATTTTAACAACAGGATATTATGAACTGTATATGAATATGTCAGGACCTACAATAAATGGTAACTTCAGTCCTGTAAAGTTTAAATTTGATAATAACGAATATGAAACTATCGGGATTGAAACGAACAACGTTACACATTTAGGAACTATTAATGATAATTTACCAGCTGATCAGTTTGGAGTATTTTTATATAATAATCTTGTTTATCTCGAGAAGGGACTGCATACTTTCTCTATAAAGGTTGATGAATATGCACCATGGCAGAACCCGCCGTTATATGGTTTCGTATTTGATAAATTTGACTTGAAATTAGTTCAGAATGAGTGTGCAGCGTTAGAAGCTCAGTTGGACAAGGCACTTCTTGATATAGGTGACACAGCAAATATTAAGGTATATCCAGTATATGAATCAGGTGATTTATTATATGATGACACTTATATGGTAACATTCTCATCATCTGATGAAAGAGTAGTTGCTGTGGATGGCAATGGTGTTGTTACCGCAAATAACTATGGCAAAGCAAAAATACAGGTTTGTGTAATTACAAATGACACTAACGTAAGTAAAACAGCAGAGTTTGATGTTTATGTAACTGATACATTTGGCGTTAGAAACATAGAAAGCACAAAAACAGAAACAACAGTTGATGTAAACGTAAATTTGGTAGGATATACAGCCAATACAGGAAATGAAATTTTGATTCTTGCTTCATACTCAACTTCAGATAATGGTGTTAATTCTTTAAACAAGATAGCTGTTAAGAATGTAGGGGTATTGGCATCAGGTATCGACAATAATATTCAAATTTCATTAGACGGAGTAGAAACGGGCGATAAAGTTGTGTTGTATGTATGGGATAGTATTGACACTTTAAAACCGTTATGGATAAATACATCAATTAATTAAGAGAGGCAGAAAATATGTATAGAAAAAGAGTTTTATCGCTAATATGTGTAATAGTTATTGCAGTTTTGTCTTTAACCGGATGTAATACTTTTAAAGATGAAAAAAGCACAGCATTAGTGACCGATGAAAAAGTAAAAGTCTCAATATCATTTTGGGAACCTGGTGTAGATAGAGAACTTGAAAAAGCCTTTACAAGTATAAAAGAAGAATATGAGAAGGTTAGACCCGATGTTGAGATTGAATTATTATCACAGCCATTTAATGGATATCAGGAGTGGATTAAAGCACAGTTTGCTGCAGATAATGCTCCGGATATAGAGTATAATAACTCAGGGGATTTGCTTAACCAGGCAGCAAGTGGATTGATTATAGATTTAAAAGATGATTTAAAAAGCCCTAATAAATATAATAATAATATTATTTGGAAAGAAAGTTTTGTAGATGGAAAGCTTTTAACTGCAAATGCTTCAGGAGACCCGAAATTAAAAGATTTTGAGGGTTGTATACCAATTTCGTGTCTTGGACTTGGAATTTTCTATAACAAAACAATATATGACGAGCTTGGACTTAGTGTTCCTAATACATGGAACGAGTTTTTGGCAAATTGTGAAGCTATAGATAAAACAGGAACTACAGCTATAGCATATATGGCACAGAAGCGAGATGCACTTGAATGGCTTGCTTGGGAAGCATGCACAGGTATGTATTCAAATAAGTTTTTGTCTGACAGCAATATTAATGTTAATAAAGACGATAGTTTAAGTGTTAATGAATTTGCAAGAGCAGTTGATATGGGATATTATGACATAAGCAAATCCGGCGAATATAAAGATATGTACATTAATTTTTTGAATGTAGTAAAGGATTTTTCGAAATACACCAAAAATGCTACCGGTTTGGATGAAACTGGGGCAAAAGCACAATTTTTGACAGGAAAAGCTGCTCATATTTTATCCGGAAGTTGGGATGTTAAGGCTCTTTTAAAGGATGAAAATAAAACATTTGAAACGGGTGCATTTTCATTCCCATATTTTGATACTGAGGTTAGTGAATACGCCGGTGGCAAGATGCGACTTCCGTTTGTTCAACCATTAGCTATCACAAACAGTGTCAATAAATCTCCTGCAAAGAGAGAAGCTGCCGTAGATTTTCTTAAATTCTTTACATCTCCGGATGTATATAAGAAGTTTATTGAAATTACATATTCAATTCCTGTTATTAAAGATATCGATGTTGATTCTGCTTTTAAAGCTTTTCAGGATGGAACGTTGGATATAATTAACTACTATTTTATAACAGGACAAACATCGGATTTTAATAGCCATAACGCAATGATATCTATTTTATCAAATGATAATATATCGTTAGATAAAATATGCACGGATGTTCAATCCAGTATAAAGGACTATGTTGAAGAAATTAAGCAACAGTATGATTTATCTAATGAAAACAATTATCGAATAGATGAGTTGCCAAAGCGACCGGATTTTGTTCCGTCAAAAGCAGAATATTGATTATCATAGAGGAGTTTTTATATGGCAAAGAAAAATGTAATGAAATTCTGTTTGTTTTTAATTGTCATAGCAGCAATTATTAATTTAATTGCTGCTACTGATAATATTGCACTCGCTTCAGACGCTACAATAAAAGTTGAAGCTGAAGAATACAACAGTACCAATTTTGAACCCGGATTTTATAATAACAGTACATATAGCAATGGTAAAAACCTTGTGTTGTATCAATCTTATATAAAGGGGAAAGCATATACTTTGGATTACATAGTAAATGCTCCAAAAACAGGATATTATGAACTTTCGGCAGCTGCATCAAAAACTGATGTTGGTTTTTTGAGTAAATATTCCTACAAAGCCAATAATGGTGAGTTGATAAGCACGCTAGGCGCGACTGTTACCGGACCATATAGTTCCCCGGAATTACCTGATTGTATGAATAAATATAGTTTTGGTGCTGTAAAGCTGCAAAAGGGTAGTAATACAATTTCTTTTGTAATACCTGATGAGCGCGGTGATGGGTTAATAATCTTTTTGTTGGATTATTTTGAACTTAAGCCTGTTGAATGGTCTTTGCAAAGTATTACGTCATCTGCTGAGCTGGGTGTGTTTGAACAGCAACAAAATGTTGTTTATAATATTGAAGGTTCTTTTGAGGCACCAGAAAATAAAACTTTGGAATTTGTTGTATCTGATTATTGGTCAGCACCTATTGTAGAGGGGTCTATTCAAATTCCTGCCGGAAAGCAATCGGTACCTCTCAACCTAGGCAAGTTGAATACGGGTTGGTACAGAATTAGAGTGATGCAAAATGGTACTGAAAAAGCCAATAGAACTTTTTCGGTAGTTCCGAATTTTTCTGAAAGAAAAGCTTATGAAGATACACCGTTTGCCGCAGATTTTGCAGCTATATATTTGATTCAGCCTGATAAGTATGAAGCATATTCAAAAGCTATTGAGCTTGCAGGCATAAAATGGGTTAGAGACAGATATCATTGGGACATTATTGAGCCTGCAAAGAATGAATATAATTTTCCGTCACATGACGGGGTCATTGATGCGATAAATACGACGGATTTAAAATTACTTGAAATGTTTAATGATTCCGCAAAATGGGCAAAATCAGACAGTGGTTGGTTACCCGGAAACCTGTTTGATATATATGATTTTATGAAAACAAGTGCCGATAATTATGATGGAAGAGTGGATGCATGGGAGATTTGGAATGAAGAGGATGCATACTGGGCGCCTGAAGCAGCAGATGTTTATGCATCAGTTCTAAAAGCTGCGTGTATTGGATTATCAGATTCTAAGGCTGATCCTGTGAAAATGTTTGGTGGTTTTGCTACATGGCCGGGACTAGATCCGTATCCTGAGTTATTAATGCAAAATGGGGTGTTGGATTATTCTGATGTATATAATTTCCACCATCATGTACCTAATACAGGTAATGACGTTCAACCGGCAACTACTGACTTTTTAGATGCTCACACAAATTTGTCATTTATTCATGAAAATGAAAATAAACCTATTTGGATAACCGAAAATGGTATGTTTATGCTTTTGGAAGATGGCAGAACCACGCCAACTGATGAACAATTAATACAACAAGCGAGATATTGTGTAACCTCAACTGTTGAGGCATTATCACGTGGAGTTACAAAGTATTTCTGGTTTGTAATTGGACCATATACGGAGCAGGGTAAGGAATTAGGTTCATTTTATACAAGCGGAATGCCGTTCCCTGTCTACAGTGCGGAGTCTATACTAACAAATGTACTTGGAAAAGGCATATATAAAGGAGTAGTTAAGAATTTGCCTGAAGGTGCTTATGGTTATGTTATTAACAATGGTAAGGATGATGTTGTTGTTGCTTGGGCAGATAAGCCTACAAAGCTTCAATTGTATACTGACAAGTCTGTAAAAATAGTTGATATGATGGGCGGTGAAAAAACCCAAAATGCCTGCAACTGTGAAAAAATAAATGTAACCTTATGTTATGACCCGATATATATTGTTTTCGATGGAGAGACAGATGATAAAAATGTGTATTATTCAGGTTATGAACAGAGTGCAGAGCCTAAAACTGAATTCAGTGAAATTGAAAGAATAATATTAAAACAAAAGTTTAGCTCTGATGCTGATTCGGATGCTAAGCTTGATGGTTATAAAATCAATGAAGGCGTTACAGAAACGGTAACGATTGAGGTATATAATTTCAATCAAACTGAAAAAACAGGTAATATAACTGCAGAAATTGCAGAAGGTTTTAACATTATACCGGCTGTGCAGCCTGTTACAGTAGCACCTATGTCAAAATCAACAGTCACATTTGAAATATCCGCTAATGATGATGTTGTAACCAATACAACACATTTCTTGAAGTTTAGGGGTGCTTTTAATGGTGAATTTACATCACCATCTGTCAGCAGAATTAATGCTGTAACTGCCAAAAAGGTTGAACCTGATGGCATTTTCTCCGGTGCAAATGACCCTGAAAACTGGGATGTAAGGAACATAACAGGAGGCGCTGTTGCTGTTGCAAGTCAGGCACCTGACGGAGAGGGAGTATCATTTAAATGCAATTTTAACGGTAATGACCGATGGTTCTATCCGTACTTCAAGATAGATGATACATCCGTATTTGAAGGAAAAGACGGAGTATGCTTCTGGGTATATTCGGAGAATGATGTTCCGGAAGTAGGTATGAATGTTTTTGCTTATATGGATGATGGAAGAAACTATTTTATAGGTAATGTTTATAGAATCCAGTTAAAAAAAGGTTGGAGACAGATTTGTATACCATGGAGTAGATTTATTGTTAATAAAACACCGTACTTAAATGACTCACGCAGCATTGATCCAAAGCACATTACACATATGTCTGTTGGCATAAATATCATAATTGATGATGCACCACCTTATGTTATCAAGGATTTTGGATATTACAGTGAAAAAGGTGATGATTCTGAAGTTGTATCAACGGATGAAATTACAATTAAGGGCTTAACAGACGGCGATAAAATATATGACGGAAGAATTTCTTTAAGTGCTGTTTTGCCGAATGACGTAAATCCGTTGACAGCAAAGGTTATGCTTAATGACAAGATATATGATGCATCTGTAGATGGATATACTTTGAATTTCAGCACTGAAGATATTAAATCCGGTAAATACAGGTTAACTGTTTTTGCTTTTGATAATTTTGGTTATGCAATGAAAAAGTCGATCGAAATAACAGTTGAAAATTTAGCACCGCTTTATTGAAAGGATGTGTATAATGAGGTTTTTAAAGAAAAGATTTCCAATAGTTATAATTGTGTTTGTTTTTGCAATTAATATGTTCACAGTAACCGGTATGTCTGATACAGCAGCTGAAAGCAGCTATGTAGTCAAAGATATTGGTAGTGCAAATGAATATATTGACGATAATGTGAGTGTTATTTTTTCAAGAGATATTGTAAGCGGAAAAATAACTGCTGATATTTCACTTAGTTCCGCTCGAAAGAATATTGTTGTTTCTGGCAAGGTTACAAATAGTATCGAAGATTTGAACTTTGTATTTCAAGATTATACAGATTCAAACGGTGAAGCTATAATAGAATATATTAATAATGGTTCAAGTGATACATACAATTATTATATTAATATACCATCGTTTAATTTGATTGTTAAGAAACCTTACACACTGATAGATACAGATGTGATAAATAGTATTTATACAATAGCTATGAACGCTGATAAAGATAATCAGGAAAGCATTAATGCTTTAAAAACAGCTGTGATAGATAATTGTGTGGGCTTAAATATTGACCTTGGACTTTATAATATGCTTAATAATAAAGACTCAGTATTTGATTTGATGGTTTCTGAACTTACAAATTATAAATCAAGTATTAAAAATACTAATGATGTTGTTGATGCTTTTGAAGCCGCAACATTTATTGCGGCTATTCAACAAGGGGTATTAACAATTAAAGATACTATTTTTGATGAAAAATATGAAAGGTTTTACAATTTGGATGAAACTATGCCTAAGTCAATAACAGATTCGTCAAAGCCGATTATTGCTGAATTGGATGCTAAAATCCAAGACAACGTTTATGCTGAACTGTTAAATGCCGGCAGTTTTGAAAACATAGTTGAATTTCGTGATGAGCTTGCTTTGTTAACTTTGACCGAAGGAATCAACAAGGCGATTTCGTGGAAAAATGTTGAACCGCTACTTAAAGCTTATGCCAATTCGAGTAAAATTAATGTATCTTTCACAAAATTTGATAAGTTGAAAAACAAATCAAGTGTTTTGATAGGAATGATGGGACAACCATATACTTCATATGGTGATATAGAAACACTATATAACGATTTGTTAAATGAGGCTTCAATCTCTGGCGGCAATATTTCGGCGGCAAGACCGTCCGGTTCTGGCGGCGGCGGTGGTTTTTCCAGTAAAACAAGTGGTACGAGCGTTACGGTACCGGCTTCCGGAAACACAAATGAAATGCCGAAAACTAATGAAGTAAAGAGTGAGCAATTACTTACATTTGTTGATATGGATAATGCAAAATGGGCAATTGAAGCTGTTGAAGCATTATATAAAATGCAAATAATAAGCAAAAATGAAGAAAACTGTTTTATGCCAAATAATTCTATTACCAGAGCTGAGGCTGCTAAAATGTTTGTTCTGTTAGGCGGCTTGGATATTGAAAATGTACAACACTCATTTGCAGATGTTGACGAAAATCATTGGAGCTATAAATATGTGGCAAGTGCTCAGACTAATGGATTAATATCCGGTTATAACAATCAATTCAGATGCGATGACTTTATTACACGACAAGAAATTGCTGTTATAGGTGACAGGGTATTACAAATGAAGGGTGTAACAATTAAAGATGCAATTGTTACTGAGTTTTCTGATGCAGAAGATATTGCAAGTTGGGCATATCCATCAGTGCACAAATTACATAAAGCATTTGTTATAAATGGCAGAGGTAGTAATACATTCGAGCCTGAAATGAATTTGACACGTGCAGAAGCCGCAGTAATAGTTTACAGAATTTCTAAATTAATCAACAAATAAGAATGAGAGAGGTTAAAAGTATGAAAAAAATAATAAATGTTATTTTGGTATTTGCTATATTTGTTGGTTCTGTTGCTTATGCAAAAGGCGAAGATAATTCAATAACAGAAATGCAGTCGACCTTGTTTTATGATGACGAAAGAATTAACACAATTTTAAGTTTGAATATAATGCAAACAACTTCTGACGGTGAATTTAAATATAATGATTATTTATCCAGAGGAGAATTAGTTGAAATTATATACAACTTAGTTAATTACAAAAACAATGTCAACGATGTTCCAATTGCCACGAAGCAGATATTTAAAGATGTTGATATTTGGAATTGGGCTGCAGGTTATCTGGAAGAACTTTATGCGAGAGATATTGTAAAAGGCTATCCTGATAATACATTTCGTCTTCTTGAAAACATAAATCTGTCAGAATTTTGTAAAATAGCATTGTATGCCGCAGGATATAAAGATTACATAGAGGCACGCAGTGATGACGTTTTGACATTTGCTACAACTTTAGGACTTTTAAGGAATGTCAACATTGCAGATAGCGAGAATTTAACAAAACAAGAAGTTGCATATTTGCTTTATAATTTATTAAATGTAAAAGTAAATGTGCCGGTTTCAGTTTCTAACGGTGGAATTACTTATGTGGATAATGAAACTTTTTTAAATCATTTTATGGATTTGTTTATTGGATATGGAATTGTGAATAAAACCCCGGCAACCTCTTTAAAAGGTGGTGCAGGATGTCATACTGACACTATTGAGGTTGATTATTCTCTGTATTCCTGTCAATTGGAAAACATTAACGAACTGTTGGGCATGTATGTTAAATATTATTACACAGCAAATGCAGATGATAGCAAACAGATTGTGTTAATTGATGAATACAAAAATGAGGTTATAACATTTGTTTCAAAAAATATAGTATCGTATAAAAATAAAAAATATACTTACTATGAAGGGAAAAATAAGCTTAATGCTCAAGTTTTTGCAGGATGTGATATAATATATAATGGTATGGCAGTTTCTGAGGAAAAGTATTATGTACCATCTTATGGCTCGGTTAAATTAATTGACAACACCAATGATGGATTGTATGATGTTGTAATAGTATCTGATTATGTAAATTATATTGTTGAATCTGTTGACACAATGCAAAAAAAGCTCTTAGTGAAAAAGGCGAATAGTGAAGGGACATCTATATCAATTGATTTATCTGAGTATGACAAGGTGTTAATCAGTGACGAGTATGGAAAGAATATTTCATTGTCAGTTATTATGAAAAACACTGTTATATCTTGTGCAATAAGTGATAACAGCTTGGATTATATCAGTATTATTGCTAATAATACTATTATTGACGGCGTAATAAATGAATACTCTAATAATGAATTTGTTGTCGATGGTAATACTTATTACACTGCAAACGAATATTATAGCAGCAACAAATTCGAGGCAGATGTTTCGGTAAGTTTACATCTTGATTGTTTTGGAAATATAGCTTATATAGATAACATTACCGATGCCTCAGGGATTTCTTGGAAATATGGTTATTTGATTAATGCTACTGCCAATACACAAAGTATGGATAGTTCTATGGATTTTAAAGTATTGGATCAGGACGGAGCAATAAAGATTCTATCGAGTGGTAACAAACTTATTATAGATGGTGTTAAAAAGAGCCTTGATAACAATGACGAAGTTGATTTTATTATAAATCAAATAGGAACTGTTATTAGATATAAAAGTAATGATTTGGAATTAAAGGCAATTGACACAGCGTTAATTAAGAGTGCTTATGATTTTAATACTGTTTATAACGAGAGTACTTCAGACTCTTTATATCTTAGAGTAAAGGGGACTTTGCAATTCAAAGGAAATCATCGTGTTTTTAGGCGCCGTGGTACTTGTGAACCGTATGGTGATATGATTTTGGGTGATAATCCAATAGTGTTTAATATTCCCTTAAGTAACGGTGGTAGTGTTGAAGATAAAGATTATACCGTTTCAAACTCTGTTGCATTTGATACATGGGCAAATATGGAATTATATAATGATAAATACAATAAATGTACTGCAGAAATAGTAGTAGTACATGGAACTGATAATCCGAGTTATTCGTATTATACTCCATTAATGATAATTGAGCGTGTAGTTCAGGCATTAAATGATAATGGCGAGGAAACGTGGATAATCGAAGGTTTTGAAAGTGGTTCGTTGTTAAAACGTAAAACAGATTCAAGAAATATATTTAACAATAATTATGTTCCGCAACGAGGTGATGTTGTTAGATATGTTGTTGATAAAGATGGTAATATAACAGATATGGAACTGATTTACGGTGTTACAAATCAAGGTAAGTTGAATTCAAACAATTACTTGTATGCATCGGATACATCATTTGATGCTTTAATGCGCTATGTTTATGGTGATGTTCAGCAGAAGAATGGTAACTATGTTATATTTAAATATGGCAACGAGCAAGAAATGTATAATACTTCTGGTATAGTAATATCGGTTTATGACCAATCTATGAGAAACACTAATGGCACCTTAGGGAAAACATATGTTGGGACTGCCGATGATATAAAGGATGTAAAAACATATGGTGATAAAGCATCAAAACTTATAGTCCATACAACATCTTCGCAAGTTGTAAGTTTGATAGTGATTAATTAAAATATTTATTATTTTAAAGGATTTTGCTACCTAGTATATTATGCTTGTAAATATAAATCCTTCTGTGATATAATTAATATATTACAGAAGGATTTATAATATATAGAGAATATATTGTTTTAGGGGTATGATAACGATGAAAAACAAATTGCGTTTTAGTGTATTGCTATCATTTTTTTGTTCGTTAATATTTGTTGTATCTGTGCTCAGTATTTCATTTTATATCACAAATAAGTACACAGAAAAAAGTTTTAATAATAATAGTAAAATAGCGGATTATGTACTTGGGGCAACAACGCAAAATTTAGATGATTATTTGTCACGGTGCACAAAGATTGTTAATAATTCCACTTATGTTAAAGAGATTTATGATATACAATATAATGTTGAGCTGTTGGAAGTTTATAAGAAAATTTTTACAAGAAACGTGTTGGAACAGATGTATTACTCGGATATAAGTATTGTTGGGATTATGTATATGGATATGGATGGTAATCTTATCAATTTTGGTAATGCGAATCAACATTTGATTGGTTATTTTATTCAACAGACTACTGAGTTGAACAAACAAAACAATAATTTAAATTATTGGGGCTTTATTTCAAACGATGATTTTGATGAAACTATAACTTTGTATCAAAAACTAAAATATATTGATAATAATTATAAAGTGTATGACCTTGGTTATATAATGTTGGCGTTAAATAATAGTAAAGTATTTGAAAATATATCAGATGTTAACATGGACTATGTCAATGTTGTTGTTTTGGATAATAATGATATAATTGTTACATCAAACTATCCAGAAGAAATTGGAATGCAATTTTCCGAAATATATAAAAATAAAAACGGATATATTGTGAAAAGTAACGAAACATTAGACATGATAAAAGTTAGATCGGAACTTACTGATTGGCAATATATGTGCCTGATATCAAAAAGTAAAATATCGGATGATTTAAGGCAGTCAGCATCATCTTTAAAGTTTGTG
>JAZNGX010000153.1:0-4804 GCA_045576675.1 Clostridia bacterium
CCTCTGAATTTTTAAGTCCTGAAAATAAGATCCAGATATTCGGGACTAAACAAATAAGACTAATTAAAATCATAAATGCAAACATTATCCAATAAAATATCTGTACTCCCGGTTTTTTAAGTTCAACCTTATTTATAAAACCGACTTCTTTACGTTCAAACGATTTTAACATACCTTCACCTCCTATTCCGTATCAAGATTATTCTGCAATTTAAAATAGAAAAATGTAAGAATCATCAGAATTACAAACATTATTACACCAATTGCCAACGAAAGCTGAGGTTTAAAATAAACAAATGCATTACTATAACTCCATAAGCCTAAGCTCATTGATGCACCATCAGGTCCACCACCGGTCATGGCTAACGGCTCAGCCATAATCTGGAATACACCAATCATCTGTCTCACACCAAATAATAACAAAATATTTTTAATTGACGGCAATGTTATGTTCCATATTCTACGGAAATAACTTGCTCCATCAATAAATGCAGCTTCGTACAATTCTTGGTTAATACCTTGCAATGCCGCAAGGTACATAACCATGGTTCCACCAAACCCCTGCCAAGTGGACGAAACGATAATCAATGGAATCGTATAATTTTTGTTTTGCAACCAAACCTGTGGCTCTACTCCAACCTTAGCGAGAAGCATATTTAATAAACCATTTGCATCAGGCTGATATAAATAATTCCATATCATAGCTGTTGCAATGGCTGAAACCATAACAGGGAAATAAATAGTCACCTTAAAAAATCCCTGTCCATGAACCATTTCATTAAGCATCAGCGCCACAAACAACGGTGGAATATAACCTAAAAGAAGTGACCACACAACATATTTAATTGTATTTATAAGCGTTGGAACAAACATCGTATCGCTTAAAATAATTTTATAATTATCTAAGCCAATCCAATTAGTAAGCTCATAGCCCTTCATGTCAAAAAAGGAATACAAAACACCTGTGAAAATCGGTCGCACACTCCAGAAAAATAATATAATTAACGTTGGTACAATAAGTATCCAGGCACTAATTTCCTGCTTTATAATACCAAGTCTAATGCCGCTTTTACTTGATTCCTTTCTGTTGGAAATCTGAATCTTTCCCATTTTATCGTCTCGCCTTCTAAATTAATATGTAACTCTATCCAATGTGTTAATTTGAAAATCGTTTTGAGCCTTTTTAAGCTGAGTTAATGGGTCAACTGATTCATCAGATAACACCGCTTGTATGCAACCGTCAATAAGGCTGTACAATTTCTGACACTCAACAGGTGGCTCCGGATTAAAGGTTATATCATTAAAGTTTTCATAATCAGCGTATAATTTTGTGTCAATATTCTTATATTTTTCATTTAACTCTTCAGTAAACACCTGAATTGGAGCAGCATCAGTGTCCGGTTTCCATCTGGAATAGGTATTTATTCCGATTACTCTTCCATCATTACTGTCAACTTCATATTTATCCTCTAACGTTTTTTTAATATCATCTGAAAGCTTTGGTGATAAACCTTCAAATTCAAGCCACTTAAAGCAAGCATCAATCTCTTCTGGTGTCAAACCATCCTTAAGCATACGTATACTGCCACCCAACTGAGCGTATTTACCTTCAGGACCTGCCGGCAAACTAACAGCTGCCATTTCATCTCTTGTCATATATTCAGAATCAGTAAACATATGCTGAGGCGGCACTGCCAAAACCATAGCAGCCTGGTCTGTTGCAAACCATTCCATTGCTTTATTAAGATCAACAAGTGCATTTGCAGGCATAGCATCATACTTCCATCTTAAATCCTTTACAAACTGTAATGCCTCTGCACATTCCTCAGTTGCAAAATCTGCCTTCCACTTTCCGTTTTCTTTAACCATAAATTCGGGATTGGTACCATACGCCCAAGCGAGGTTAATAAAGTGCCAGCCACCGCAATTACCTGTTGTAGGCATTACAAAACCTGCTTTACCTGTTTTTTCTTTTACAACAACCGCAAGCTCTGCAAGCTCTTCCCATGTTTTCGGAATCATCGGAGTGCCATCATCATTCATTAAACCTGCCTGCTTAAACAAGTTTAGGTTTATGTATAAGCCCATTGTGTAAGATGATATAGGAACTCCATATAGCTTTCCATCTGTACCTCTTGCTAAATCAAGAACCTCATCACGTATTGCATCAACATATCCATATTCTTCCATTTGAGCTGTAATATCTGTTGTATAGCCTGAATCCAGAATACGCTTTACTTCAGTAACTGATGTTACATAAAGACTGGGAAGCTGTCCGCCTGATGCCTTAGCCATAAATGTATCAAGAGAAAATCCCCATGTATCACCTTCAACATTAATGTTAGGGTATTGTGCTTCAAAACGTTCTTCCATATCTTTATATACCGGATAACTGGTTGAGTCTTCAGCAGGCCATCCACCAATTGTTATGGTTATCTTTCCGTCATCAACCTTTTCACCGCAACCTGCCAACGCCCCAATCATCAAGCAAGCTGCCAAAACTAACGCTAAAACTTTTTTCATAATTACATCTCCTTTTAAAATTTATATTTTACACAGTAAACTGTGTAATTTACCAAGAAAGCTTTTGTTCAAAATTACTTGTTATATTGTATATATTTCCGTTAAGTAAAATTTTTACAGGACGTTTGGTTTCAATCTTTATATAGTCACCACACCTATGCACTTTTACATCATAATATTTAATATCAATAGTCTTTGGAACAGAAAATTTCTCCGGAATAATCATTACTTCTCCTTCATGAATATGTATGCCTCCCAAATGCTTAAAAAGCCACATATCAACTTCCGAAAACATATGGTGATTGAGAGAACCTTCCATATTCCAACATTCACAAAGCGTTGTCATACCATTTTCCACCCAATATCCATATCCCGGCATTTCTGTATTAGTTACCATTTTATAAAGCACGTCATTGTAACCATAATCAGCTAAAACATCAAAAATGCATTTTGTACCATAAATTCCTGTTCTAAAATGATACCCACATTGTTCTATCCTTTGAACTAAAATCTTGATATTTTCAACACATTCTTTTTCAGTCAATAATCCATGATATGCCGCACAAGCTGTCGCTGTTTGTGTTTCATTTATAAGCAAGCCGTTTTTCATAAACTTTTTACGAAATGCAGATTTGATATTTTCAGCAAGCTCACTATATTTTTCTGCATTTTGACCTATACATAATGCTGATTTTTCCATCACAACTGCAGAAGCATAAAAATATGCAGTATCAGTTATTTCGGAAGGACAAATTTCGTTTTTAAATGGTGCACGCCAATCCGCAAGCCCATAATCTACAATGAACTCATCTGACATACTTATTACAAAATCCATATACCGTTCCATATTGTCCCACATTTTTTCTATTCCGGTTTTATCACCTGTAAACTTATATATTAAATATGGAAGCAGTACAATAACACCATCGAATGCAGGCCCTGTACCCCATTCAAAGCCCCAGCCTCCTGTTGGATTAATGCAACAAACCTGTCCGCTTGGTCGTTGTTGATCAGCTATATCACCCAACCATTTAAGATAAAAGCTTTTAATATCGTAATTCATAAATGTCTGATTAGCAGAAATCAACGCATCTCCCGTCCAGGCATTTTGTTCCCTTTGCGGACAGTCAGTCGGTAAACCCATACAATTTGATAAAGTTGCCATTTTAGTCATATGATGTAGCTTGTTCAAAACATCATCATCAGATACAAACTCCGAAATCTCATCAAAGTCTGTATGAACAAATTGTCCAACCGCATCTATAAGCTGTACATCACCTTCTATACTAAAATAACGAAAGCCATGATATACAAATCTTGGAGCATAAGTTTCAACACCATCACCTTTTAAAATATAGGTGTCCGAATGTGTGTAGGAACCGACTATAGTATTAAGACGTTCAACATCAGGCATGCCATTTTGTTTTAAGCACTCAGCATATTTTATAACGATTTTGCTGCCTTTTTCACCACGGACTCTCATTTTTACCCAACCACTGATGTTTTGCTCTATATCATACACACCATCATTAAGCTTTACGGCTTGGTATTCTTCACAAACCCTGATAGGTGGATGCTCCATTTTTTTCAAAACGCCACCAGGCGGTCTGCTTATGAACACATTATCCCATTCTGAGTCATCAAAGCCTACATCCGACCATCCACTCTGTTCTAAACGAGCATCATATATTTCACCAATCTTTGTTTGGTTATACACAATTGGACTATTCGATGTTTTCCAGGACTTATCACTAATAATACTTTCGATTGTACCGTCTTGATATGTAATACATAAGTTGGCAATCAGCTTTGGATAACTGTTCCACGGTGGCTTATAAACATCCCATCTGTATTCATGAACAAAATAGCACCCGTTACCCAAAATGGCACCTATTACATTTTCACCTTGATTTATAAATTCAGTAACATCAAATGTGTTGTATAAAACAGTACTATCATACTTCGTAAACGGAGTAGTCAAAACCTCATCACTAATAGACTTTCCGTTCAAATAATAATCACCAAGCCCAAGACCGCACACATAAAGCACTGCACTTTTTATATCTCCACCGACAAAAAATTTCTTTCTGAACATAGGAGCAGGTGCAAGCTCGTCTATAGATGAATGATTACACTTTGAAATCCATTTTGCATTTTTAAACATATCAGTTCACTCCATAATCTGATATAAGATTGTTACTTACAGCTTATATGAATAAATATCAGCTTTGTATAAATCAAAGTGGATACGATATTTTATACTTTTATCTAATGCAGAAAG
>JAZNGX010000154.1:0-10527 GCA_045576675.1 Clostridia bacterium
ATTACATTTAAACCATATTTTGTCAAGGTTTAAACTATTATTTAAAAATACCTGTTATGCTTTCAACAATTTCAGGGAATTTTTCAATAAGACGTTCAACAGGATTCTGGCTGTCTATGTTAATCATTTTTGTTTCACCGTCAGATATTATCAGAAATCCAATTGGTGTAACAGTAACTCCACCACCGCTGCCGCCGACAAGCCCCTGCTTGTCCATTCCTCCCATTCCATACCCAAACGATACTCGTGAATATGGAATAATTGTGGTTCCGTCAGCCGCTGTTATCGGCTCACCAACAACAGTGCTTACGTCCACCATACTTTTAAGTCCATTCATTGATGCATCAAATATACCTTCAAGTCTTTTTTCTTCCATTATTTTTAACACCATCCTCAAATAAATTTGGCTTTGTTGCGTTTATAAATCTTATAACCACGCAAAAATAACTTTAAGTGCTTAATTATTATAACCTTTAGCTTTATATCTGTTTTATAGCTGAATAATGTATCCTCGTACATTGGAGTAAAGGCAATATTTATATTTTTTCGCAAATCCTCGTTTTTTATTACCTTTGAATAAACTGCAGTAATAAGCTGCCAGCCAACGCCATACAAAATCGCAGTAAGTGCTGCATCGCCTGTACCAAAGGTTACTGACAAATCACAACGTTCAAGGCAACAATTTGCAAATATCTCTTTTATAACAAATATAGCCTCATCCTTTTCTGCAGCATAGACCTGCAAAGCATTTTTGGCAATTCTTTTTGCAGTATCAGGAGTTGGAATCTTTACATATGAACTTTTAACTTTTGTTTTTTTACACTTTTTCTTTTTGGAAGTATCTACTATCTTAAATAAACCAAACCATATCTTAACAACCTTGTTTTCAACATATATATTCAGTTTATGTGGTGTAAAAACAGCATAATAAATCCCAATAATTATAAGTGCAACAATTAAAACAATATAAACAAACAAGGCAATCACTGTCCTTCTTCAGTTTCTTCCTTCTTTAAAATTTCATCAATTTCATAATCATCAAGCGGTTTAAGCTCATCAACGGAAGACAGTCCGAACTGACGTAAAAACTCATCAGTTGTTCCAAGTAACGATGGTCTGCCGGGTGCATCAAGCTTACCCACAATTTCAACAAGACCTATTTCGATAAGCCTGTTAACAGAATTATCTGAATCAACACCACGTATATGAGAAATCTGCGAACGTGTTACAGGCTGCTTATATGCAACAATTGAAAGAACCTCAATTGACGCTTTTGAAAGAGGATGCTTTTTCTGTGGCGGAACAATCTTCTGAACATATTCATAATACTCGCTTCTTGTACAAAGCTGATATTTTTTACCTACTTTAATTATTCTTATCCCGCGTTTTTCATAATTATACTTGTCCATAAGGTCAATTATTATAGTGTTAAGCTTTAAAGGGTCTACTTCAATAATTTCTGCAAGCTTATCAAGCTCTATTGCATCGCCTGACGCAAAAAGCAATGCCTCAACTATTGAACCAATTGTGTTATCATCGTTATACATTTTCTTCTTCCCTCATCTTTTTTCTGTCACGGTAGCTTATAACATAACCGCTGTCACTTTCTTCTATATCAATTCTGTCCATTTTAACCATCTCGAGTACTGCAAGAAAAGATGCAACCGCTTCTTCTCTTGTTCTGATGCCTTTAAAAAGGTCTAGAAATTTTATACGCTTAAATGTTCTTAATTTCATTACAAACTTTTTAACAACCGAAAATACTGACGTTACTTCACGTCCGACTATACCTACAAAGTTTCCTATGCTGACAGGTTTACGAATCTTAATTCCTTCTGAAACATTATTAAGTGCATCATATAAGCTGTCAACAGTAACAAGCTTTAACGACTCGTCAATGATAATCGGCTCGATATATCCTCTTTGTTTGAAGAAGTTATATAGTCCTGAAAACTCTTTCTCTGCAATGTCAGCAGCAGCACATTTTATTTTCTTGTATTCAGCAAGCCTTAAAGCAAGCTCTGCTCTGGGGTCTTCAACCTCTTCCTCATCCTCGTTTGGTAAAATCATTTTAGACTTGATATACAATAGATTTGAAGCAACCACTAAAAACTCACTTGAGATTTCAATATCAAACTTCTCCATTTGATGAAGATAGTCAATATATTGCTCTGTAATGCTTGCAATAGGTATATCATATAAGCTTACTTTGTTTTTACTGATAAGGTGCAAAAGCAAATCCAAAGGTCCTTCAAAAGTCTGCAGCTTTAATTCAATCTGTGTCATAGCACCGATAATTTCCTTTCATAATCAAAGTGGCAACAGTTCAACTACTCTTATAATAGCATTCTGCAGATTATAAACGCCATTTGATAATATTCTGTTAAAAATAGGCAGATTAATAAATATAATCAGTATAATGAAACCATATCTTTCAAGGTACATCATTTTGTAATAGTATTTTTGTGGCAAAAACGCAAATAGAATCTTTGAACCATCAAGCGGACTTATTGGTAATAAGTTAAACATCGCAAGACTGCAGTTTGCTGAAAATAGCACTTGTAAAAAGTATAAGACATAATCATTATAAATCCCGTTATTTACAAGCAGATAAAATACAATGCATGAAATAAATGCAAGTAAAATATTTGCTAAAGGACCAGCCAGAGCAGTTATTGCCATTCCTTTTTTGGGGTCTTTGAAATTATACATATTAACAGGTACAGCTTTCGCCCAGCCGAAGCCTGCAACAAGCATCATAATAAAACCAAGAACATCAAAATGTTTTAAAGGATTTAATGTGATTCTACCGGACAATTTTGCTGTTCTGTCTCCCATAAAATACGCCATAATACCATGAGCGAATTCATGGAAGGAAAGACTTATAATTATAACAATTAGTGTAATTAATAATTCAATAATACCAGAACTGTTAAATATCAAATCTTACACCTCACAGGTCGTTCTTTATAATATCATCATATGTTTCGCGTTTTACTGCAAGGCTTGCCTTACCACCGCTTACCATAACAACAGGCGGACGAGGTATTCTGTTATAATTGCTTGCCATTGAATAATTATACGCACCTGTTGCGAGCACTGCAAGTCTGTCTCCTGCTTTGATCTCAGGCATTTTAATATCCTTAATCAAAATATCGCCTGATTCACAGCATTTTCCTGCAATAGTAACAGTTTTAACACGGTCTGCCTCTGGTTTGTCAACAAGAACAGCTTCATATTCTGCACCATACATAATATAGCGTGGATTATCAGCCATACCGCCATCAACAGATACATAGGTTCTTACGTTTTCTATATCCTTAACGCAACCAACAGTGTATACGGTCATTCCTGCTGATGCAACAATTGAGCGACCTGGCTCCATAATAATTTTTGGAACATTAACATTATACTTTGCAGCACATTCTTTAACTACAACTGAAATCTTTTCAATATAATCGCCAAACGGAACAGGATCATCAGAAGAAACGTATTTAATTCCATAACCGCCGCCAAGGTTAAGCTCTTTAATTTCGTAACTATATTTGTCTTTTACAAGTCCTATAAATCCCATCATTTTTTGTGCCGCAAGAACAAAGGGAGCAATATCGAATATCTGTGAACCAATGTGACAATGAATGCCGGAAAGCTGCAAATTATCCATATCAAGTACAGTCTTAACAAAATCTTCTGCTTCACCATTATCCAATGCAACGCCAAATTTTGAATCAATTTGACCTGTCATAATAAAATCGTGCGTATGAGCATCAATCCCGGGTTTTATACGAAACGAAATATTGATAGTTTTGTTATACTTTTTAGCTATATCATTAAGCATTTCAAGCTCAGTATAATTATCAACAACAATGTTACTTATATTGTTTTCAACTGCCATAACAAGCTCGTCATAGGTTTTGTTATTACCATGAAAGTTGATTCTGTCAGAAGGAACGCCTGCTTTTAACGCAGTATAAAGCTCACCGCCTGAAACAACGTCAACACCAAGACCTTCTTCTGCAACTATTTTGCACAGTCTTATACAAGACAATGCTTTACTGGCATAGCAAACAAGACCATTGCCGTCATAATGCTTTTCAAGCGCCTCACGGTACAGTCTGCAATTCTTTCGTATCTCATCCTCGTCAAGGATATATACTGGTGTGTTGTATGTGTCACATATTTCATTTACGGAAACTCCACCTATTGTAAGACTTCCATTATTTGCTGTTCCCGTACATTCCATTATGCTCATTATTAATTACTCCTTAAAATCAAATTTAACCAAATACAATAATATCATAAATATATCAAACTGTCAATTTTTTTAGACATTTTTCTCATATATTGGTTAAAAAAACAACTCTTAAAATTAAAGAGTCGTTTTCCGTTATATTATTCAGTTAATCATCCTTGTAATTTCTTTTTTCAATCTTAATATTATTCTCTTTTCTAAGCGTGATATATACGATTGAGAAATACCAAGCAAATCAGCAACCTCTTTTTGCGTTTTTTCTTCAGTATGGTCAAGACCGAATCGCATCTTCATTATCTGCATTTCTCGCTTTGATAGTTTTTCCATTGCTGCACGTAATAGTTCACGGTCAACTTCCTCCTCGATATTTTTATGTACAATATCATTATCTGTCCCCAGAATGTCTGACAACAAAAGCTCGTTGCCGTCCCAATCAGTGTTAAGCGGTTCATCAATCGATATTTCTGCTTTTGAAGAGTTGTTTTTTCTCAAATACATCAGAATTTCATTTTCAATGCAACGTGAAGCGTACGTTGCAAGCTTTATGTTTTTATCAACGTTAAAAGTATTAATTGCTTTTATAAGACCAATTGTTCCGATAGATATAAGGTCTTCAATATTAATTCCTGTATTCTCAAACTTTCTTGCAATGTAAACAACAAGTCGTAAATTATGCTCAATAAGCTTTGTTCTGGCACTTTCAACGTGATGTAGTTGCATCAGAACCTCATGTTCTTCTTCGGGCGTCAGTGGTGGCGGCAAAGTGTCAGGCCCGCTGATATAATGGATATTTCTTTTAAATATACCAATAATTCTTTTGAAAATTGTAATAATGTTCATCTATACCAAGCTCCCTTCAGGATTGATTAATGCATCAAACGCATCATCATATGATAACTTGTATTCAGTTATAGCAACTGCAAACTCAACTGGTTTTCCATCTATACGTACCTTGTCCGGTGTAAATGTCGGAAGTAAACCATCGACTTTTCCAACAGTACTATAGGGTATTAATCTTAACGGCTTATTAACAGCTTTTATATTGTCCTTAGATACTATTATTACAGGCAGCTTTGTATATGGGTCATAAAGACTGTTACCCGTGTCATTAAGACCAGTTAATTTAAAGGTCTCATCACCTGATACAATTTCCAGATTTACAAAAGCATTTCTTTTTACACAAAGCTTTTTATAAAACGAAGCAAAAACTGTAATCAAAACATAAGATAATCCGCTTGATAGAACAAACAAAGCAAGATTAAGTCTGCTAATCAAAGCATACATACAACCGCCAAAAACAAAGGAAACAACATAAAATACAATAACTGTCCTTAAATAATTATATATACTATTATTGCGATAAACCAAGTACACTATAGCCATTGAAAACAGTATTTTAACAGGAAATGTAAGTAATAAACTATTATTTTTTATAAAAATTACGGCTGAATATAATACGCATATAAAACTCCCTAATATTTTATTTACACGTTTTGTTTTGTTGTTCATTATTAACCCTGTAACTGAAAAAAGCAAATAATTAATGGCAAAGTTAAAAACAATAAAGCTGTCTATATATACCGTCATTTATATCACCTGAAGTAATTATACAACTTTTTATGGCAAAAAAATGTCAAAAAAAAGCGTGTCTCAATAAGTGATTTTCACTAAATTGAGGCAACGCCATTTTAGATTATTTAATTATAGTCCTTCATACAAACCTTTTTCAGTAAGCTCTTTTAATGCAGCCATAACTGAAGGCTTGTCTTCCTTATATGTAACGCCATACCATCTGTCTGATGTTGGGTACACTTTAACAGTTTTACCTGCTTTGATTTCAGCATCAACAGTCAGAGGTAAGAAATATTCGCTCTTTTCTACTGTACCTTTTTCTTTCAAAAAGGCATCAAAGCCAGTTTTTAATGCATCAAATACTGTAAGAGGGAATCCCCACATATTCATAGAAACAAGTGTGTCCTCAGGTAACTGCACCCAAGTTTCACCATCTTCTGTGAACTGACGTTTGTTGTTGATTTTTGTACGTTCAACAACGCTTAAAAGCTCATTGTTGTTGTTTACCTCACAAACACCACGTGAAACTGTACCATTTTCAGTTAATGTGTTTTTAAGCATAAAACCTGCCATACAGTAGTCATTAGAACCTGATGTCAGATGCTTGTGCAATGCCTTATATGCACCGGGGCCATAATAATCATCTGCATTAATTACTGCAAAGGGAGTTTTTACAACATCCTTCGCACACAAAACTGCGTGCGAAGTGCCCCAAGGCTTTGAACGTTCCTTTGGAATTTCAAACCATTCAGGAACCTTATCAAGCTCCTGGAATGCATAATCAACATCTGTAATTTTTTCAATTCTTTTACCGATAACTTCGCGGAAGTCGTGTTCAATTTCTTTTTTGATAATAAAAACAGTTTTGTCAAAGCCTGCTCTTTTTGCATCAAAAACAGAATAATCCAGCAAAATCTGTCCGTCAGGGCCTAAAGGCTCAATCTGCTTTAATCCCCCAAAACGACTGCCCATACCAGCAGCCAAAACCAAAAGTGTTGTACTATTTTTTGTATCCATTTGGATTGCCCTCCTGCCATTTCCAAGTATCTTTGCACATATCCTCAAGTGTATGTGTTGCTTCAAACCCAAGCTCTTCTTTAGCTTTTGACGGATCTGCATAGCAAGCAGCAATGTCACCGGGACGTCTGTCTGTAATTTTATAATTTATCTTTTTACCACAAGCTTTTTCAAAAGCTTTTACCATATCTAAAACCGAATAACCTGTACCTGTTCCAAGATTATAAACAACAACTCCGGTTTTTGATGAAATCTTTTCAAGTGCTTTTAAGTGACCATTTGCAAGGTCAACAACGTGAATATAATCTCTTACACCCGTGCCGTCTTTTGTATCATAATCATCACCATAAACTGACAGACACTGCAATTTTCCAACAGCAACCTGTGATATATATGGGATAAGATTATTGGGAATTCCATTTGGGTCTTCTCCGATTCTTCCAGACGGATGAGCACCAACGGGGTTGAAATATCTTAACAGTGCAATATCCCATTCGTTGTCAGATTTATACAAATCCTTAAGAATAGTTTCAATTATAAGCTTTGTCTGACCATAAGGGTTAGTTGCAGAAAGCGGAAAATCTTCTTTAATCGGCACTGTATGGGGGTCACCATAAACCGTAGCAGATGAACTGAACACCAGCTTTTTACAACCATGCTTTCCCATTATATCACATAGATTAAGAGTTCCTGTAATATTATTATGATAGTATCTTAAAGGGATTGCACAAGATTCGCCAACCGCCTTCAAACCCGCAAAATGAATTACTGCATCAAAATTGTCATTATCAAAAATCTTGTTTACTGCTTCATAATCAAGCAAATCAACCTTGTAAAATTCAAAGTCTTTACCGGTTAGTTCTTTGACTCTTACCAAGGATTCTTCACAACTGTTGTCAAGGTTATCAAGAACAGAAACCTCATATCCGGCTTCAAGAAGCTGAACGCAAGTGTGACTGCCAATGTAACCTGCACCGCCTGTTACTAAAATTTTCATAAACATATCTCCTTTAGGATTATTATGCTAAATCATTATGTAAATAAGTATAACCGATTTTAACACAAAAATCAATAGAAACTTAATCTCTTGCAAAAAAATTGACCTTATCTGCAAAAAGCAGATAAGGATTTAAGTAAATTATTCTAAAGACTCTGAATCTGCTGACTTTTTAGGTTCTTCAGCACGAGCTATACCTGTAACACACACATCAACCTTTAAAACATTTAAGCCTGTCATATTTTCAACAGCTTTTTTAACATTTTGCTGAACCTGATATGCAACATCAGGGATTTTACAACCATATTTAACATTAATAGAAACAGTTATACTTACATTTTCGCCGTCCACATCAGCTTTTACACCTTTAGAAAATGACTTCTTTCCCATAAGCTCTGCAATACCGCTTGTTAATGAATTAGCCATACCGAGAACCCCATCAATTTCCATTGAAGCAACACTTGAAACAACGGCAATAACTTCGTCAGAAATCTGAACATTGCCTGATGATTTTATATCGTTAATATTCTCTGTCATAACAATTCCTCCTATCCTTTATGATAGTTTATCACAAAAGTTGGAAAAATAAAAGAGTTTTTTTAATTTTTTTCAACTATTTTTACAGAATCAGCACTAAAGCCTGTGTTTTCAATAACAATATCCTTTATTTTTGCTGCTTCAGAAGGTACAAGACCATCAGTTTTAACTATAATATTTACGTTATCACCTGAAATGTAAACAATTGTGTCTTTAAAATTTTTAGCTTCAAGCAATGCCTCAAGCATTCTTTCAGTTTCAGCAGACTTAGCTGATGCAGCAAGATCCGCCTGTGCTTTTTCGCGTGCTTCCTGAGTTGTTTTTTCATTTTCAACAATTTCTCTGAAAACCGCCATAGACTCACTCTTTGATTTGTCACGTTCAATTTTCATTTCTGCAAACTCGTCCTTTACAGGAGTAGCTACAACAGGCACAACCTCTTCCGGCATTACCTCGTTAATAACTTCCTCTTCTGCATTGATTCCGGTATAGTTAAGATTAATGTACCCTGCTATAGCTATCATCAATATTAGTCCACTTAAGATTAATTGTCTTCTTCCAAAACCGGTTTTCTTGATTTTTGATAATTTGTCATTTAATTTCACTTAAATCTGCCTCCCTGTTATATGAAAAAATCTGTATTTTATGAGGTTGCACATCAAATGCAGCACAAGCAGCATCAGCTATTTGTTTTCTGATACTTATGTTTTCAGCACCTTGTGCTACAATAACAACACCACTTATCTCACCGTTTTCAGTTCTACCGGTCATTATTTCAATTTTACCAACCCCTTTAGCATTTTGCATAACACTTATAAATTCTTTTTCACAATTATTATCAACAGTAAAGCTATTATCCATAATACCTGGCATAATTAGTAAAACCATACCCAACACAAGCAATATAATGTACTTCTTATTTGTATTTAAAAATTCATTCATAATCCAAGATACTCCATTATTTCTTCTTTCTTTTGCGAAGTAATACTCTTAATATTTAAACTTTCATCAATAGTAACATCAACATCATCAGTATTAAATTTTTCATTAAGCTTTCTTTCAATTTCTTTTTCAACTGCAGCACTGTTAATGTCTTTATATTCAATATTTCCCGCATTGAAACTATAATCAATATCATCTTTTAAATCAACTTTTTTGAACGGTAAAATCAGCAGTGTTATTATCATAATACCCAATACAAAATTAATGTACTTTCCATTTTTTGCATCAGGCAAAACACTTAGGACAAGAGGCTTTAATAATATTATTGCTATAACTGTTTTAATATATATAGTAAGCTCGCTCATATACTCACCCCAAACTTATCAATACACCTGTACACAACAAAAACATACAAGCCGCAGCACTTAAAATTCCAAACAAGGTAAATGCCGATTTTCCGAAAACACCAATGGTTTCAACAATTTTTATATTACATATTGGCTCAGTTACTGCTGCACATATATTAAATGCAAGCGATACAGCCAGAAGTCTTAAACACGGGGTAAGTGCAATAAACAAAATATTAAAAAGCCCAGCAACACCGATAGAATTTTTTATTATTCCAGAACCATTCAATACAAGGTCAAATGAATCAGAAATAACACCGCCAACCATTGGAATAAAATTTCCTATAGCATATTTGGTAGCACGCACAGAAACTGCGTCAAAGCTCTGAGCTGTTACTCCACTTACAGACACAACTCCCACAAAAATTGTCATCATAATCCCAATAATCCATTTAACAAAACTGTTAATCATATCGGACAAGCGACGTGCCTGAAAATCGTCAGACATTGCATTTGCAAGACGCAATGCCACTCCAATCGAAAACACAGGTAAAATTATTGACTTTATTATCATCATAACAAATCCGCCGCATACCATAAGCACAGGATGCAAGGCTGTTGCAGAAGCTACACCTCCGCTTGCAGCAATAGACATAAGCATAGATGGGTACAACGCATTGATAAACAGCAATAAACTATCCATAGCATATGATGCTTCAGTAACACACTTTGAGTAAAAGCTTAAACCATTTATTATGATGACAGCAAAAAAAACATAAAAAACTGTATCTGTACCTGCATTAAAGCTTGACCTTATATTTTCGCTTACAGCACTTAAAAGTGAAACAACAATTATTATTGAC
>JAZNGX010000155.1:0-24520 GCA_045576675.1 Clostridia bacterium
TAGTGTACAGAATATGTCACACCATACAAATATAAAAATATTAAAAATGCTTGCGGTTAACCGACTTTTTCGACAGTCTGTCACCCTTTGCATATTGCAAAGGGTGTATTTTTTTACACAATATTTAATATTTTTGTAATATAAAATGGGTTGACTTTTGAAATATTTTTATTATACTGTAAGTAAAATTTCTTTTTGGAGGAATTTATTATGAAGGACAACAAGGTAAAATTCTGGAGTATAATGTGGCAATATTTAAAAGAAATGAAGCTTGGTATCGTGCTTGCAATTATAGCATCAATGATTGTTGGTACGTGCGTTTCAATGCAGCCGCTTGTTATTAAATACATTGTTGATGACGGCATTAGCTCAACCACGCTCGATACTGACGGCAAGCTTAAATACATATTCATAATGTGTTGTGTTTATGTTGTTATCAGTCTTGTTCGTGTGCTTACGTGGTCTGTCGGCATAAAAAATCTTCTCAGCGTACTGGAAGGCACGATTTTCAGTATGAGAGCAAAGCTTTTTCAGCACATTCAGCAAATGGGAATGAAGTTTTACGAAAGCACATCTTCCGGTGAAATATATAATGTTATAATGGGAAGTCCCATCACCAAAATAAGAGACTATCTTATGCAGCTTTTTATCGCTGTTCCGTGCAATCTGATTTCGCTTATAATTTCACTGTTTGCATTGTTCAGCTACGATTATATACTTACGCTTATTTTGCTTGCCACAGCAATTGTTATGGCATTATTGCACCGTTTGTCAAGAAAGCGTATCCGCAAGGCATCAAAGGAATTTATTTCAACGGAGTCACAGGCAAGCAGCTTTTTAAGCGACACACTGCACGGAATTGATGCCGTTATAATGTACGGAATTGAAAGAAACACTGAAAACAACGTTAAAAATGTTCTTGGCGAAGTTAAAGAGAAGAGCCAGAAAAATTCATTTTTGCAAACTGTCGAAAACTTAAAGCCTGAGTTTGCCCAGTATTTAGGAACGGCTGTTGTGTACTTTGTTGGTGCAATATCGTGCATTTACCGCGATGTTTCTATTGGTGTTCTTTATGCGTTTTTATCCAGTATGGGTATAATAATGGGCGTACTGATTTCGTGGATGAATATTGGTCTTGTTAAAAGCAGTGCTGAGGCCGGGCTTGAAAAGGTACAGTCTGTGCTTGACTCAAAAACCACAACCCCCGAGCCTGAAAATGGTAAGGCAAGAAGCCTTGAAATCGAACGTGAAAAGTCAAAATCTCACAACAGACCGTGCGTGTCATTTAAAAATGTTGACTTCGGATATGGTGACAACTCTATTTTCACAGACTTCTCGTGCGATATAAAATATAACGAAAGTGTGGCTCTGGTTGGCGGCTCAGGCAGCGGAAAGAGTACATTTACCAAGCTTTTGATGCGTCTTTATGACATAAACAGCGGCAGCATCACATTCCACGGAAACGATGTGCGTGAATACGAGCTTAGCGAGCTTAGAAAATCCTTTGGTATCGTTCCGCAAAATCCGTTTATTTTCCGTGGCTCAATATGGGACAATGTTCGCATTGCCTGCCCTGAGGCTGAAAACCGCGACATTATAAAGGCAATGGAAATCGCTCATATGCACGAATTTATAAACGAGCTGCCAAACGGCTGGCATACGCAAATCGGTGACGGTGCATTAAATCTTTCAGGCGGTCAGCGACAGAGAATTGCTATTGCAAGAGCTGTTTTAGGTAACCCCGATGTTTTAATTTTTGACGAAGCAACCTCGGCACTTGACAATATATCAGAGCGTTGCATTCAGGAGGCTATGGAGGAGCTTATGAAAACCCACACGGTAATCGTTGTTGCTCACAGGCTTACCACTATAAAAAATGTTGACAGAATAATGGTTTTTGATAACGGAAAGGTTATTGAGGAAGGCGATTTTGAAACACTTAAAAACGCTGACGGAACGTTTTCAAAAATGCTTAATTACAGATAGCCAAAAGCTGCAGCAGGATAATATGCTGCAGCTTTTTTTGTATGTGAAAACCCCCGGACAATCCGGGGGTTTTCACATACAAAAAAGCCTATGATGTTTTATCACAGGCTTTAATCAATTATTTTACAAGTGCCATTGTTTCTTTTGCAATCATAAGCTCCTCATTTGTTGGAATAACAAGAACCTTGATTTTTGCATCATCAGTGCTTACAACAGCTTCCTTACCGCGAACCTTGTTCTTTTCAGGATCAATTATTGCACCGAAATTTTCAAGACCTTCCATAATCATTTCTCTGCCCTCGGCATTGTTTTCACCAACACCTGCAGTAAATACGATTGCATCAACTCTGCCAAGAATTGCCATACAGTTACCGATGCTCTTTCTTACTGCATACATAAACATTTTTTCAGCAAGCTCTGCCTTTTTGTTGCCCTTGTCACGTGCATCTGACAAGTCACGGAAGTCTGAGCTTAATTCAGAAACGCCAAGAACGCCTGATTCTTTATTTAATACCTTGTTGATGCCGTCAACATCAAGACCATCCTTTTCCATAATGAAGGTAACAATTGCGGGGTCGATATCACCGCTTCGTGTACCCATAGGAACACCTGCCAAAGGTGTGAAGCCCATTGTTGTGTCAACTGACTTACCATTCTTAACAGCAGTTATGCTTGAGCCGTTACCTAAGTGACAGGTAATAACGTTAACCTCGTCAACAGACTTATTAAGCATTGCTGCGGCACGCTCTGTAACATACTTGTGTGATGTGCCGTGGAAGCCATACTTTCTGATTTTGTAATTCTCATAGTATTTATAAGGAATAGCATACATATATGCTTCCTCAGGCATTGTCTGATGGAAAGCTGTATCAAACACACCAACCTGCGGAACGCCCGGCATAGCCTGCTCGCAAGCCTCGATACCGATTAGGTTTGCAGGGTTATGAAGCGGTGCAAGCTCGATACATTTTTCGATAATCTTTTTAACCTCATCGTCAATAACAACTGACTTGTTGATGTATTCACCGCCGTGAACTGCACGGTGACCAACTGCTGAAATTTCATCCATACTCTTGATAACACCATGGTCAGGTGAAACAAGTGCATCAATTACAAGCTTTATAGCATCAGCATGGTTTTTCATATCCTGCTCGATAACAACTGCATCCTTACCTGCAGGTGTGTGCTTAAGCTTTGAGCCGTCAATACCGATTCTTTCGCAAAGACCCTTTGCCAGAACATCGTTTGAGGTCATATCAAACAGCTGATATTTAAGTGATGAGCTTCCTGCGTTAATAACTAAAATTTTCATATCTTTCACTCCTAATTATTTATTAGCCTGTGCCTGAACACAAGTGATTGCGACAACGCCTACGATATCGTCTGCTGAGCAACCTCTTGACAAGTCGTTAATAGGCATTGCGATACCCTGAGTAACCGGGCCGTAAGCCTCTGCTTTGGCAAGTCTTTGTACAAGCTTGTAGCCGATGTTACCTGCATCAAGGTCAGGGAATACAAGTACGTTTGCCTTACCTGCAACGGGGCTGCCGGGAGCCTTTGACTCACCAACTGACGGAACGATAGCTGCATCTAACTGCAATTCGCCGTCAACTGCCAAATCGGGATAAGCTTCTTTAACAATTCTTGTTGCTTCAACAACCTTGTCAACATCTGCGTGCTTTGCACTGCCCTTTGTTGAGTGTGAAAGCATAGCAACATATGCCTTGTCTTCAGCCAATAATTCAAATGACTCTGCTGAGCAGGCAGCGATTGCAGCAAGCTTTTCAGGGTCGGGATTCTGCTCAAGACCTGAATCTGCAAAGATAAATGTGCCGTTTGAACCATATTCACAATCCGGAACAACCATTACAAAGAATGCAGATACAAGCTTAACGCCCGGCTTTGTTTTAACAATCTGCAAGCTTGGGCGAAGTGTGTTTGCTGTTGAGTGGCAAGCACCTGAAACAACGCCGTCAGCGTCCCCTGCTTTAACCATCAGGCAAGCGTAATACATATAGTCACCAAGAGCTGTCTTTTTAGCTTCTTCATATGTAAGACCCTTTGATTTTCTCAGCTCAACAAACAGATTCAAATATTCTTCTGTTTTTTCATATGTAAAAGGATTTATAATTGTTGCCTTTGAAATGTCAAGACCCTTGCTGTTTTCCTCAACCTCTTCGGGAGTACCGATGATGATGATGTTTGCAATGTCCTCCTTTAATATTGTTGCAGCAGCCTCAAATGTTCTTCTGTCCATTGACTCCGGAAGAACGATTGTTTTTTTGTCAGCCTTTGCACGTTCTTTAATTCTTTCCAAAAAACTCATTTGTAAAACCTCCGTAAAACTATTTAACTACATTGCCTTTCAAGTTTGACAAGCATAAATAACAGCATTTTGATATGCGAAGGGCATATCAGGATTCAAAGCTGTCACATTTCATTATACTCCTGTTTTTTATAAATGTAAATAGGTAAATTGACATAATTTTAACGTAAAACAAAACATTTTTACAAAAAGAGTAAATTTGTATTGAAATATCTGAAAAAATATATTATAATACAAATGACAATAGTAAAATGGGGAGGAATTTTAATGTTTGAGAATATAAAGAAAACAGATGCAGCTGTTTACGAAGCAATACAGGCAGAGCTTTCAAGACAGCGTTCAAAAATTGAGCTTATTGCATCAGAAAACTTTGTAAGCACATCAGTTATGGAGGCTATGGGAACGCCTCTTACAAATAAATATGCAGAAGGATATCCGGGCAAGAGATATTACGGTGGTTGCGAATGTGTTGACGTTGTTGAAAACCTTGCCCGTGAAAGAGCCTGCAAGCTTTTTGGTGCTGACCACGCAAACGTTCAGCCACACTCAGGTGCACAGGCTAACCTTGCAGTGTTCTTTGCAGTATTAAACCCGGGCGACACTGTTCTTGGTATGAACCTTGCACACGGCGGACACTTAAGCCACGGCAGCCCGGTTAACATTTCAGGTAAATACTTTAACATCGTTCCTTACGGCGTTGAAGATGACACACATACAATTGATTACGACAAGGTGCGTGCAATCGCCCTTGAATGCAAGCCAAAGATGATTATTGCAGGTGCGAGTGCATATTCAAGAACAATTGATTTTGAAAAATTTGCCGCAATTGCAAAAGAAGTCGGTGCATATTTAATGGTAGATATGGCACACATTGCAGGTCTTGTTGCTGCAGGCTTGCACCCAAATCCTGTTCCATATGCTGACTTTGTTACAACCACAACTCACAAGACCTTAAGAGGTCCGAGAGGCGGTCTTATCCTTTGCAAGGAAGAACACGCAAAGCTTATAGACAAGGCAGTTTTCCCCGGAATTCAGGGCGGCCCGTTAATGCACATTATTGCTGCAAAGGCAGTATGCTTTGGTGAGGCTTTGACAGACGAATTTAAGGAGTATCAGAAAAACATTGTTAAAAATGCTGCTGCTCTTTCAAAAGCACTTATGGACAAGGGCTTCAATATCGTTTCAGGCGGAACAGACAACCACCTAATGCTTGTTGACTTGCAGTCTAAAGGCTTGACAGGTAAAGAAGCAGAGCATCTTTTGGACGAGGTTGGTATCACCTGTAATAAAAACGCCATCCCCAACGACCCCCAAAGCCCGTTTGTTACAAGCGGCATAAGACTTGGAACTGCAGCCGTTTCATCAAGAGGAATGGTTGAAGAGGATATGGTTGAAATTGCTGACCTTATCAATCTTACACTTACTGATTATGAGAAAAATGCAGATGCAGTAAGAGCAAGAGTTAACGCACTTTGTTCAAAATACAAGCTTTATGAATAAGCCATTAGCAGACAAAATACGCCCACAATCTCCCTCGGAGGTTGTGGGTCAACAACATATATTGGGAAAAGGCAAGGTTTTAAGCAACATTATCGAAAGCGGCAGAATATCAAATATGATTTTCTACGGCCCTTCGGGAACAGGCAAAACAACCGTTGCCAATATTATAGCAAAACGGACAGACAAAAAGTTTTTCAAGCTTAACGCAACCACTGCGTCTGTTTCAGACATTCGCACAATCATTGCCGAAATAGGCAAGCTTGACAGCCCCAACGGCATACTTTTGTATCTGGACGAAATTCAGAACTTCAATAAAAAGCAGCAGCAATCGCTGTTGGAGTTTATTGAAAACGGAGATATTACGCTTATTTCAAGCACAACTGAAAATCCGTACTTTTATGTATACAACGCTATTTTAAGCCGAAGCACGGTGTTTGAATTCAAGCCTATTAATGCCGACGATGTTTACAAGGCGGTGTGCCGTGGTGTTGACATTCTTTCAAAAGAAATGTCAGGCAACACCATTGTGTTTGAGGACGAGGCAAAACGCCACATTGCACAGATGTGCGGCGGCGATGTACGAAAAGCGCTGAATGCCGTTGAGGTAAGTGTTTACAGCACTTTGCCTGACCAGAACGGCGTTATAACAGTAACGCTTGACACTGCTGAGCAGGCAAGTCAGAAAAAAGCACTTACATATGACAAGCTTGGTGACAATCATTACGATATTTTAAGTGCGTTTCAGAAAAGCATACGCGGCAGTGATGCAGATGCGGCGTTGCATTATCTTGCACGTCTTTTAAGTGCAGGCGATATGCTTTCACCAATAAGGCGGCTTATGGTTATTGCAAGTGAAGATATCGGACTTGCGTATCCCAATGCGGCAGCGATAGTAAAATCTTGTGTTGACAGTGCGTTGCAGTTAGGGCTTCCTGAGGCACGGATACCCCTGGCACAGGCAGTAATTCTTCTTGCAACCGCACCAAAATCAAACTCTGTTGTGTGTGCAATAGATGCCGCAATGGCAGATATTGAAAAGGGCAACATAGGCGATGTTCCGCAGCATTTAAAGGACGGACATTACGGTGGTGCACAAAAGCTGGGCAGAGCAATTGACTACAAATATCCACACAGCTATGAAAACAATTATGTTAAACAGACTTATCTGCCCGACAACATTAAAAATGCAAAATATTATGAACCCGGCAACAACAAAAACGAACAAAACGCAAAGGAATATTGGAACAAAATAAAAGGAGAATAAATATGTTTGATAATTTACTAATTATTGAGCGTTTGCTTGACCAGAAGCAGATGAATGACAAAATTAATATGTATGCCAAGGTTACAGTTAAGCAGGGCGGACGTGTTAATTATCACGAGCATCACGACGATGCAGAATCATATTTTATTGTGTCAGGCGAGGGTGTTTACAATGACAACGGAACAACTGTTGCGGCAAAGCCCGGCGACCATTTCTGGTGCAAGGATGGCGACGGTCACGCAATAGAAAACAACAATCCCGAAGACCTTGTGTTTATGGCACTGATAGTAAAATCCTGATAACCTAAAATGAGCTATAGCAAAAATTGCTATAGCTCATTATTTTCATTATATAAATTCTATTTTATTTTCGGTTATAAGTATCGCTCCAAAGGCAGATGGATTTAAAAATCTTACCCCGTCAAATTCCTTGTCATACTTCATATGCGTATGCCCGAACAAAACTGTATCGGCACCAAGCCTTAACGCCTTATCATAAAGCCTTGTAACAGAGGTTCTCACTTCGTACAGATGCCCGTGAGTTGCAAAAATCTTACGCCCCGCAAGCTCTATATACATTTCCTCAGGATAAATATTTGTTAAATCATTATTACCCTTAACTCCGAAAAAGCTGATTTCAGGATAATCCTGTATAAGCCTTTCAAGTTCTCTCATTCCATCGCCAAGATGAATAATATGGGTAATTCCCCCACGCGATTCCAACGCACGCCTTGCAAATGTAAGCGTTCCGTGGGTATCACTTATAACCAGAACTCTCATATCATTTCAATGTCATCGGTAAAAAACTTCATATGCTTTGAACCAACGTGTCTTTTTAATACTTTAAGAGCCTTATCAATATTTGGCTTTCTGTTTGTTGTGTTATGACAATCAGAGCCGATAAAATGAATCTGCCCTTTTTTCACCATTCTAAGTACCTTGCGTCTGGTTGTTATTCTGGCAAGACTGTCTGCATTACACTGTATCATAACCTCCATATCAAGCAAAGCATTGATAAGCTCGGGGTTATGGGTATACAAATACCTGTCAATATGAGCAATAACAGGAACAATATTATATGATGCAAGAATCTGATTAATGCAATTCAAATGACTTAAAGACCATACTGAATAAGGCATTTCAAGCAACAGCAGGTTTGTTCCCTCAATACAAAGCTTATCAAGATTTTCCATCGTCATAAGCTCATAATTAAGCAAAACCTCTGCACCAAGCTTAACCTCAGGATAATTACCTCCTTTGGTTGCCTTGGCAAGCTTTTTTGCACTTTCATCTCTTAGCTTTAAAAATTCATCTATTGTCTGAACATCGGCATAGAAATGGGGTGTTGCAAAAACAGTATCAACACCTTGGTTGGCAAGCATTTCAAGCATTTGCAAGGATTGCTCAACACTTTTGCTGCCGTCGTCTATTTCCGGTAGGATATGCGCATGAAAATCTATCATAATAAATATCCTTTGCCTTTCTGCTCACCTGGCTTTTTAATATGCACATTCACAGTGAGCTTGCAGATGTACATTATTTTTTGTCAGTTTTATTTGTTGTTTTATTTGTTGTGGCAGTTGTATTGTTGTCACGATAATTCACAATTCTGTAACCGTATTTGTTGTAATATCTGTAACGATAGCCAGACTTCTTTTTCTTTGTTCCGTTTAAGATAATACCTGTCGGGTTGCAACCGATAAAGTTAAGCTTTGCAAGAGCTTCTTTAAGGCCGTCTCTGTCAGTGTAATCCTGACGTGCAACAACGAATGTACCTGAAACCTTTGGTGCAATTACAAGAGCATCGGTAACAACCATAACGGGCGGAGCATCTATAAAAATATAATCGTATTTGTCCTTGATTGAATCTAAAAACTCATCCATTTTTGCTGAAGCCAACAGCTCGGCAGGAGTTTTTGGCACCGTACCGCAGGTTATAAAATCAACATTTGTTTCTTCATCGTGCTTTATAACCTCTTCAATAGTTTTAATACCAACTAAAACATCAGTAACACCAACGTCGTTGTTAACACGGAAAAGCTTGTGAACACGAGGCTTTCTGAGGTCGCAGTCTATTATAAGAATACGCTGACCTGTCTGTGCAAAAACGATACCTAAGTTAACGCAGGTTGTTGTTTTACCCTCTCTTGGGAACGAGCTTGTTATAAGGACTGTTTTGCAGCCGTCACCGGGAAGAGCAAATATAATATTTGTTCTTGTTGATTTGTATGATTCAAGTCCTGTAAAAGATATATCTTCGCCCATCAAAGAGGTATTGGTTCTTGAGGACATTATATCATTTTTTCTCATTTAAACATACCCCTTTCGATTATCTGTAAACGTTTGAATAATTATAATTGCTGTCTTCAAATACTGCTTCATTAAGGTCGGGAATAATACCCACAAGCGGAACTTCAAAGTTAAGCTCGATGTCCGCTTCGTTTGTGATTGTAGTATTTGTAAGCTCCTTGAACAAAACAAATGCTGCAATCAGCATAGCACCGATAAACATACCTATAAGTGTGTTAAGCTTAAGGTTAGGGCCAACCGGCACAGGATTAAAGGACGCATCCTCAATAATCTTTATATGACCAACCTCTAAAATTTCAGAAAGCTGGGTTTTTGCATTAAGAAGAACAGAGGTTACAATCGTATTTGCAAGTGACGGGTCACTGCAGATAACTGAAACATTAATAATTTCAGTGTCATCAGAGGTTGTAACATTAAGCATAGCTCTAAGTGCCTCAGTTGAAACATTAAGGCCTGTATCTGCAATAACATAATTTAAAAACTTGTCAGTTTTAAGAATAATCTTAAAGCTTTCGCTAAGTCTTTCCGCAACATAAAGGTCGTTTAAGTTAGCACCATTTGTCAGGTTCTGACTGTATCTGTTGTCCTTGTTATTAACATATACCATACCCTGAGAGCTATATGTTTTCGGAATAAAAAACCTTGTGTATCCAAAGCCAATCGTTCCGCAGATTACAACACCTACCACGAAAAGCCACCATCGTCTCAGAAATATCTTTAAAATATCATTAATAGTGTATTCCTGCAATTTTACGCACTCCTTTTCCTATCCGCGTGGAATTATCAGTAAAAATAGTAACGACAATATGCCATTATCTTCTACATTATAACACCATTTTTCCATTATGTCAACAAAACAAAACAAATTTATTCACGTTCTTCAATAGGAATGTAAAGCCTGTTTTCCGTGATGTTTATATATGCAGGTCGTATGATTTTGCCGTCATTTACAAGCTCTTCCAAGCGATGAGCACTCCAGCCGCTTATTCTTGCGATTGCAAATATCGGAGTGTAAAGCTCTTTTGGCAGGTTTAACATACTGTAAACAAAGCCGCTGTAAAAGTCCACATTGGCACTTACACCCTTGTAAATTCTGCGTTCCTTTGCGATAACCGCAGGGGCGATGCGTTCTATTGCGGAGTATAATCTGTACTCCCGCTCAAGCCCCTTTTCACTGCACAGCTTTTCAACAAAGCTTCCGAAAACCTTTGCTCTCGGGTCGGAAAGAGAATACACTGCGTGCCCCATACCATATATAAGTCCTTTTTTGTCAAATGCCTTTTTGTTAAGAATATCCGTTAGGTAGGCTGCGATTTTTTCGTCATCCTCCCAGTCATCAACGTGTTTTTTGATATCCTCAATCATTTCAACAACCTTTAAATTAGCACCACCGTGGCGCGGCCCTTTTAAAGAGCCAAGTGCCGCCGCAACCACGGAGTACGTGTCTGTACCTGACGAGGTTACAACGTGGGTGGTAAAGCTTGAATTGTTGCCGCCGCCGTGTTCTGCGTGAAGCACAAGGGCGATATCCAGAAGCTTTGCCTCAAGCTCGGTATATTTACTGTCGGGACGTAGAATTTTAAGCAGATTTTCTGCAGTGGAAAGCTTCGGGTCGGGAGCGTGGATATAAAGGCTTCTGCCGTCGTGATAATGCGAATACGCCTGATAGCCGTAAACCGAAAGCATCGGAAACAGCGCAATAAGCTGCAGGCATTGCCTAAGCACATTTGAAACAGTAATGTCATCTGCCCTGTCATCATATGCATAAAGTGTAAGAACACTTCTGGCAAGGGTATTCATCATATCGGCACTAGGTGCCTTTAAAATAATATCACGCACAAAGCTTGTAGGCAAAGTGCGATACCTTGCCAGAAGGTCGCAAAACTGCTCAAGCTCAGCTTTGTTGGGCAGCTCGCCAAAAAGCAACAGATATGTTGACTCCTCAAAACCAAAACGTCGGCTTGACGCAAAGCCTTTAACAATATCCTCGATATCAATACCACGGTAAAAAAGCTTGCCCTCACACGGAACCTTTTCACCGTTTTCCATACAAAACGAACGGATTTCTGATATTTCAGTCAGCCCTGCAACAACTCCGTTACCGTTAATGTCTCTAAGACCCCTTTTTACATCGTGCTTTATATACATTTCAGGGTCAATTTTATCAGTACGTCTGCATTTTTCAGCCAGCTCGCAAATAATGGGCGAGATTTCGGAATAAATATTTTTTGCCAAGTTAAACCCCTCCTTTATAAAATTTTATCATATACCTGTTTTTTTGTCCACTTTGTTCATAGAATTTTAACTGTTCCTGCTCTTGATTATTTTAAAAAACTATGTTAGAATAAGATGAGATATTGTGAAAGGGACTGAATAAAATGGATTTTTTTAATGAATTTATAGTAAGAAAAAACAAGGATGCAAAGGATTTTCTGATTATTGCCGGCGCAGTGCTTGGCAGTCTGGTGCTTTTATTTTTACTAACACTTTTCGGAGGATATCTGCAAAGCTTTTTGTTGCTTTTTATTGTTGCAGTTTTTTATGGTCTTTACTACGTTATAAGCTCACTTAACATTGAGTTTGAGTACATAGTAACAAACGGCGAGCTTGATATAGACAAAATTATTTCACGCCGCAAAAGAAAAAGACTAGTAAGCGTTAATTCAAAGGATTTTGAATATTTTGCACCTGTTAATGACAATCATAAAAATATGATGAATTCTGCTGATATCAACAAAAAAATTATGGCAGCATCAGCTGTAAATGCACCCAATGCATACTTTGCATTGTATCACAAAAACAACGAAAAATTTTGTCTGATTTTCGAGCCTACCGAGAAAATGATTAAGGAATTTTCACTTCGTATGCCGAGAAGTATGTTTTACACTGAATAATGATTAAAGGAACAGGAATTGACATTATAGAAATATCCAGAATTAAAAAAAGCATTGAAAAACAGGCTTTTCTGGATAAGGTTTATACAAAAAGCGAGCAGGATTATATTTCAGGCAAGGGCAATCCTGCCCAGACAGCCGCAGGTATTTTTGCGGCAAAGGAAGCCGCCGCAAAGGCACTTGGAACAGGGGTTGTGTCTTTTACCGATTTCGAGGTCAGACACAATCAGGCAGGTCAGCCGTATATGGAATATGACGGATATAAGATTATGCTTTCAATATCCCATTGCAGGGAATATGCTGTTGCAAATGCTGTTGTTGTGGCTGATGAATGACCTATATGTTGTAAAACAGATTTTATAAATTTAATAATTAAATACCAATGAGGTAATTATTTTTTTATCGCCTGCAGCGGGCGTGACTTTTTCTGGAAAAAGTCACCAAAAAGCTGCCGCTGAACATTCAATACACAGACTGTAAAACTCGATTTTTTTATTGCTCGCACGTGGCTATGAGGGCACTTAGCCCTCAACCCACTAAAAACAGAAATCAGCAGATGAAGTTGATATTTCTGTTTTTACTTCACAATAAAAAAATCTCATTAACATTCTGTAGTATTAAAAGTCCTAAGGCGGCGTTTAAAACCAAGACTTGTTAGGCTTGCTTCTGTTGTAAAACAGATTTTATAAATTTACTATCCAATTACAAAAAGGAGAACGCGATATGCTGCTTATCAGCACGGAGCAGGCTTATGCCATAGACTCCGCCACAATAAACAATTACAAAATTCCCGGTATAATACTTATGGAAAACGCAGGTGCAGCACTTGCAAAAGCGGCATTTTGCGGAAAAGACAAGCGTTATATCGTTGTGTGCGGAAGCGGCAACAACGGTGGTGACGGCAGTGTTGCGGCACGTCATTTGCACTCAATGGGTGCAGATGTTTTGCTTTTGCTTTTATGCCCGGCAGACAAATTAAAGGGCGATGCTCTTTTGGCTTACGAAATGGCTTTAAGCTTTGGCGTTCCTGTTAAAGAAGGAACAAATGACATTTGCTTTGAACAATACGATGTAATAATCGATGCAATTCTTGGTATAGGTGCAAAGGGTGCCCCGAAAGGCGAAGCACTTGATGCTATAAATATGATAAACAGTGCTGAGGCTTACGTTGTATCAGCCGACTGCCCGAGTGGCATTGACTGTGACAGCGGCAATGTTTACGACACTGCAGTAAAGGCTGATTTAACAGTAACCTTCGGCTATGCAAAAACAGGAATGCTTTTGTATCCTGCACGAAGCTTTACAGGCAAGCTTATTATCGAAAACATAGGCTTTTCGCCCGATGCGGCAAAAGCACTTGACATAAAAACGCAAACAGTTGGAAGCTGCAGCTTCCCGACCATAGCAGATGACGATTTTAAAGGCAAACGCGGCAAGGTGCTTGTTGCAGGAGGCAGTGAAAAATACTGCGGTGCGGCATTGATGGCATCGGCGGCAGCCTTAAAATCAGGCAGTGGTCTTGTTACGCTTGCTTCACCAAAGGCTTTATTTTACGGCGAGTATCCCGAGCTTATATACGCAAGCTTCAGTGCCTGCGAAGCTGCAGACAGCTATGATGCTATAGTTTGTGGCTGCGGAATGGGTGTTACGGACAGCACAAAAGCCCTTGTTTATAAGCTTGTTACAAGCTGCACCAAAACCCTTGTGCTTGATGCAGACGGAATCAACTGCATTGCACAAAACAAAGAGATATTAAAAAACAAAAAATGCGATATAATCATAACGCCGCACATCGGTGAAATGGCACGTTTTACAGAGCTTTCATCAGATGAGGTGATGAATGATATGGCAGGTATTGCCAAATCCGTTGCTACTGAATATAATATAATAGTGGTGCTTAAATCAGCGTCAACCGTTATAGCATATCCTGACGGAGCGCTGTATGTAAACACCCATGGCACAAGCGGAATGGCAACCGCAGGCAGCGGTGACGTTTTAGCCGGAATTATCGGCAGCTTTGCCGCACAGGGAATGTCTGCACGTGACAGTGCTGTAAACGGCGTGGCGGCACATAGCCTTGCCGGTGAGCTTGCGGCAGACACAAAAGGCAAGCACTGTATGAGTGCAACAGACATAATAAACGGGCTTAGCCTGCTTGAACTGAAAGGCTGTGAAATAAACAATGACGCATAATCACAGAACCTGGTGTGAGATTGATTTAAACGCCCTTGAGTATAATTATGCACAATATAAAAAGCTTGTATCAGACGACGTTAAAATAATGGCAGTGGTAAAGGCTGATGCTTACGGGCACGGTGCTTTGCACTGTGCAAAGCGGCTTGAGCAAAACGGTGTTGACTATTTTGCAGTAGCTTTTATTGACGAAGCATTGGAAATACGTGAGGCAGGGATTAAAACCCCCATTCTTATTCTTGGTTACACCGACAAGCTTTCTCTTGCCGATGCTGTTAAGAATGACATAACAATAACCGTTTTTGATATAGACGATGCAGTTGCCTTGTCAAGGGAAGCACAGGCACTTGGCAAAATTGCAAGGATACATATCAAAATCGACACAGGTATGTCACGCATTGGCTTTTACGGCGATGCGGCAACAACAGCACAGCACATTGCAGAAATAAACAAGCTTCCAAATATTGAAATTGAAGGAATTTTCACTCATTTTGCAAAGGCGGATGAAGAGGACAGAGCTTTTACGCTGATGCAGTTTGAAAGGTTTATGAAGCTTATAAGCCTTGCAGAAGAGCTTGGCGTAAGCTTTAAAATAAAACACTGCTGCAACAGTGCGGCGGCTATGCTTTATCCCGAAATGCATCTTGATATGATAAGAGCAGGCATAGCACTTTACGGATGCTATCCCTCAAAATTAAAATACCCCATTAATTTAAAGCCCGTTATGACATTTAAATCAAGAGTAATCAATGTTAAAACCATAAACGACGGCGAAGCAGTAAGCTACGGCGGCGTTTACAAGGCAAAGGGCAGCGTTAAGCTTGCAACCGTTGCGGCAGGCTATGCCGACGGATACAACAGGCGGCTGTCAGACAAAGCCCGTGTTCTTATAAATAACAGCTTTTCTAAGGTTGCGGGAAGAATTTGTATGGATCAATGTATGATTGACGTAACAAATGTCAATAATATCAATGTAGGCGATGAGGTTGTTCTTTTTGGTACCAGAGACGGCCTTAGTCTGCCGGTCGAAGAGCTTGCGGACACAGTCGGAACCATTTCATACGAAATTCTTTGCGATATAGCAAAAAGAGTGCCGCGAATACCCCGTTAAAAAATTCCCTTTAATTTACATTGACTATGCTACATAAAGGGTATATAATAAATTATATAAAAGAGAAATATATTTATTATATAGAAAAATGGGGGTAGGATAAGGTGGCAGAACACAAAAAAGTATTGATTTCTGTACCGTCCGCATTATTATATGAGCTCGACGACATTGCGAAAAAAAACGGCTTAAGCAGAAACGAAACCGTACGCAATGCAATTAAAGACTACGTCGCAGCAAAGCGGAAAAAGGAAATTGCAAAGCGTCTTGCGGAGGGCTATGAAAAAATGGCTGACATTAATTCCGCAATGGCAGAGTTTGCTTTAGAAGCCGACAATGAATGTGTTTTAAGTTACGAAGCAAAGCTTGCAGAAAACTGAAACTCAGTTCCGACTTGTCAGCTCACGGCAGTCTGGTGCTTGCTTTGAACACAGGTGGGCAGAAAGGCAACGGAAATTAATGTGATTGTAAAACGCGGTGATATGTATTATGCTGATTTAAGTCCTGTTGTTGGCTCGGAGCAAGGCGGCGTGAGGCCTGTGCTTATAGTGCAGAATGATATTGGCAACAAATATAGCCCCACGGTGATTGCGGCGGCAATAACCTCGCAGATTAACAAGGCAAAAATGCCGACGCATATTGAAATAAATGCCGAAAGCTATGGGCTTGCAAAGGACTCTGTAATATTAATGGAGCAGATACGCACCATTGATAAAAAAAGATTAAAGGAAAGAATCGGCCATATTGATGAGCCACTTATGTCTAAGGTAGACGAAGCACTGGCAATAAGCTTTGGTCTGGAAATGTGAATAATAAAGTAATAGGTAATAAGTAAAAGTGAATATGTTATTAGTTTTTTCAGTTGAAAAACTACCATACTTATTCCTTCTTCACTATTACCTATTACCTAAAATATTAAAAAGGAGATTGTACATATGAAAAGAGTAATAATAGCATTATTGGTTGTGGTAGCAGTATTTTTTGGTTTGAGCATAATGGTAAATTATGCTTCTCCCGGTGATGAAAGCGACCCTGTTGTAACAAAAAGCTATCTTGACACAGTTTTCTTTGACAAGGTAAAAGAGCTTGTTGGCGGAACAGGCGAGGGCAAGTTTGAAATTGTTGACCTTCCTGAAGGCAAGCAGATTATATGCGATGCAAGCACAGAGCTTATTTTAAGAAAAGGCACAGGTGTTGTAATCGCAACTGAAAAGGGTGGCATTGCAAACGTTACTGCAAGCGTTGACCTTCCAAGCGGCGAGTCTGTTCCTGCAAACTCATTGCTTATTGTTCCTGTTGATGACGGACGTGGCTTTGTTGCTACATCAGACGTTATCGTTATGGTTAAGGGCGGCTATAAAATAGAAGACTACCAGATGTAAGCTATTCTAAAACGACAGTGCAGTTAAGGGTTGGATTAAATCCCTTTGCTGTGCTGTCTTTTATATTGCGTATAAACACGTAGCTGTCAGGCAGCTGCTTTGGGCAATAGCCTGTAAGTGACTTGAAAACTCTGTTGAAATTGCGGATTGTTCCAAAGCCGCATTCAATGGATATTTCGGTCACACTTTTTTTACCCTCTTTTAATATTTCTGTTGCGGCAGAAACCTTTAATGTGTTTAAGTATTCAGTAAAGGTCATACCTGTTATTTTTCGGAAATATTCTGAAAAATAAGGCTCACTGAGGCTCATATAGCGTGCGGCATCCTTAAAGCTTATATGTGAATAATTGTCTGTAATATATTCAATAAGCTTTTTGTATTTTTCATTTATAGCATCTGCCTTTGCCACCTGTTCAGACCTGAAAATTTCTGCCACAAGTATTTTTGCGGCACCATCTGCAATAATTCCCGAATATTCTTTTGCTTCTTTAAGCTCTGCCGCTATCAGCGAATATACCTTCATAAAATCATAGCTGCCCGACAGCACCGGGCATACAAGCTTTTTGGAAAATACTATGTCTTTAGCAAGCTTTGGGTCAAGCTTTATTATATTTACAATACTGCCCTTACCGCTTTTTATGTAATGCACCTGTTCACCATTTAAAAACGCACACATTCCTTTTTCAAGCCTGTAAATTGTGTTGTCAGCCATCAGCTCTGCCACACCGTTTTTTACAAAAACAAGCTCATGCTCGGTATGCCAGTGCGGAAGATTGTTAAGATTCATATAGCTGTGTGCCGAAACCTGAGAATTGTTTTTTATTTCTTGTTGTTCAAGTCGTGCTTTCATATTAATAAAATTCCTTATTTATATATTTTCTGTATCATAATATTATCATACATCTTAATAAATGTCCAGTATTACTTATCAGAAATCTTGTTTACACATCAACGCTGTAATAGAATAAAACCGAGGTGATTGATGTGAAAACATTATATTTCATAACAGGAAGCCAGGATTTGTACGGTGACGAGGTTCTGGCACAGGCACAAAAGGACGGAGAGGGCATTGCACAATTTTTAAACACAAGGCTTGACGTTGACGTTAAAGCGATGCCTATTGTACGCAACAGCAACGAAGCTATGCAGGCTTGCCAGAAAGCATCAACAGACAGCGATTGCATCGGTGTAATTATGTGGATGCACACCTTTTCGCCTGCAAAGATGTGGATAAAAGGGTTAAAAATCCTTACAAAGCCACTTTTGCACCTGCATACCCAGTACAACGAAAAGCTGCCTTATGACAGCATTGATATGGATTTTATGAATTTAAATCAGTCCGCCCACGGAGACCGTGAATTCGGCTTTATATGCACACGCTTAAGATTAAACCGCGAAATTGTGGCAGGCTATTATAAAAACGACAGCGTAATTGCAAAAATCCGCCGATTTGCAGATGTGGCACGTGCTATAGACTTCAGCAGCTCACTTAACGTTGCAATGTTTGGCAACAATATGCGTGACGTTGCAGTAACAGACGGTGACAGAGTTGAAAGTGAAATCAGATACGGCTGGAACGTTAATTACTATGGTATCGGTGATTTGTGCGACAGCATAAAAGCTGTTACCGATATTGAAACAGACGAAAAAATGAATGAATACAAAAGCCTTTATGATATGGACACAGACAACCTTGACGCAGTGCGTGAGCAGGCAAGGTACGAATGTGCCATAGATAAATTTATGCAAAAAAATAACATCGGTGCATTCACCGATACCTTTGAGGACCTGCACGGCTTAAAGCAGCTGCCCGGGCTTGCAGTTCAGAACGTTATGGCAAAGGGAACAGGCTTCGGCCCTGAAGGTGATTACAAAACCGCCGCACTTTCTGCAGTGCTTTTTGAAATGGCAAAGGGCAGAAACGGTGCAACAGGCTTTACTGAAGATTATACTTATGATTTAACACAGGGCAGCGAGCTTGAGCTTGCCGCACATATGCTTGAGGTGCCGCCCGTGTTTGCGGCAACAAAGCCTAAAATTCAGGTGCATCCCCTTGGAATAGGCGGAAAGGCTGACCCCGCACGACTGGTGTTTGACGGAATTTCAGGCGATGGTATAGCAGTTTCTATGGTGGATATGGGTGACCATTTCAGGCTTATATGTGCAGAAATCACTTTGATTAAGCAACCAAAGCCGATGCCAAAGTTGCCTGTTGCACGCCTTATGTGGAAATTAAAGCCAGACTTTGAAACAGGTGCAGCGGCGTGGATTTATGCCGGTGGAGCTCATCACGCAGTGGTGTCTACTGCACTTACTGTTGACGATATTACTCTTTTTGCAAAGCTTACAGGTACTGAGCTTATTATTATTGATGACAAAACAGATTTACGCACATTTGAAAGGAATGAACTAAGATGCTGGAACAATTGAAAAATGAAGTTTTAAAAGCAAATCTTATGCTTCCAAGGTATGGTCTGGTTACTTTTACATGGGGCAATGTTTCGGCAATTGACAGAGAGTCGGGTATGGTGGTTATAAAGCCTTCAGGCGTGGAATACGACTGTATGACGGCAGACGATATGGTTGTTGTAGAGCTTACAACAGGCAAGGTTTGTGAGGGAAGCCGCAAGCCCTCAAGCGACACACCAACTCATCTGGAGCTGTACCGTGCCTTTGAAGGCATAGGCGGCATAGTGCATACGCACAGTCAATGGGCAACGTCATTTGCACAGGCAGGTATGGGGTTACGTCCTCTTGGCACAACACACGCAGACTATTTTTACGGTGAAATTCCATGCACAAGAGAAATGACTGCTCAGGAAATAACGGGGGAATACGAAAAGGAAACAGGCAAGGTAATAATTGAAGCCTTTATGGGAACAGACCCGATGGAAATTCCTGCGGCTCTGGTTAAAAGCCACGGAGTATTTGCATGGGGCAGCAGTGCTGCAGAGGCGGTTCATAATGCCGTTGTTTTAGAAGAAATTGCGGCAATGAATTACCGCTCGTTAAGCCTTAATCCAACGCTTTCCGATATGCAGCAGGTGTTGCTTGACAAGCATTATTTAAGAAAGCACGGAAAAAACGCTTATTACGGACAGAGGGTATAAAACACCCTCTTTTTTTTACACAATTTTTTTCTGTAACAAGTTGCACCGCTTAAAAAATAGTGATATAATAGTTAGATACGGGGGTGATTTTATGACCATAAATGTTAAAACAAGCAGCAATAATTACGACATACTTATAGAAAACGGACTATTTGACAATGCTGCACAGGAAATAAAAGCAACAATAAACAACTCTTCGCTTTACGTTGTAACAGACGAAAACGTTGACAGATATTACGGCAGCAGGCTAAAGGAGCAGCTTGAACAACAGGGGATTACATATTATTACATAGTGCTTCCTGCAGGAGAGCATACAAAATGCCACGAAATGCTTTTAAAGCTTTACTCTGCATTTTTAAAGGTAAAGCTTACAAGAAAGGATTACATCCTCGCCTTTGGCGGCGGCGTTATAGGCGACCTTACAGGCTATGCTGCGGCAACGTATCTTCGCGGCGTAAAGTTTATTCAGATGCCGACGACGCTTTTGTCACAGGTGGACAGCAGCGTGGGCGGCAAGGTGGCAGTTAATCTTGACGAAGGGAAAAACCTTATCGGTTGTTTTTATCCGCCGTCAAAGGTTATAATCGACCCGAAGCTTCTTAAAACCTTGCCAAAGCGTGTGTTTAACGACGGTATGGCAGAGGTTATCAAATACGGAGCTATACGTGATGCAAAGCTTTTTGACACTCTTTTGGAAGGTGGAAGGCTTGATGATATAATTCACACCTGCGTACAAATCAAAAAGCAGGTTGTTGAAAATGACGAGTTTGACACAGGCGAGCGTATGATTTTAAACTTTGGCCACACATATGGTCACGTTGTGGAATGTTATTTTAACTATGACAAATACACTCACGGCGAGGGCGTTGCAATAGGAATGCTTCGCATAACAAAGGCAACAGAACAGCGTGGTATCACAGAAAAAGGTACATATGACAAGCTGCTTAAGGTATGCAAAAAATATGACCTGTACTTCCCCGATGTTGAAATTGACGAGGCTGCGGCACGTGAGATACTTTTAAAGGACAAAAAGAGTGAAAAGGACACAATTAATTACATCGCCATAACAAAAATCGGCGAAACAAAGATATTAAAGCTTGATAAAAACGAGGTGTTAATATGAGCGGAGTTTACGGACACAATATAAATTTTGCAATTTTCGGCGAGTCACACGGGCCTGCAATCGGCGGCGTTATTTCTTCATTACCTGCAGGGCTTACGATTGACTTTGATGCAATTGACAACGACTTAAAAAGACGAAACCACCGTGCGATATATTCCACCTCACGTGCAGAAGCAGATAAATACGAGGTTTTAAGCGGTGTACACGAGGGCAAGGTTACAGGTGCACCTCTTGCATTTATAATACGCAATGCAGACACCAAAAGCGGTGACTATTCACAGCTTAAAGAGCTGATGCGTCCCGGGCATTCAGACTACCCTGCATATATTAAATACAACGGCTGTAACGACGTTCGGGGCGGCGGGCATTTCAGCGGCAGACTTACAGCCCCGCTTGTTTTTGCAGGCAGTCTTGCACGTCAGTACTTAAAGCAAAAGGGAATCGGCGTGTTTTCACACATCACATCAATCGGCAGTGTAAAGGGCGAAAGCATTGTGAACAATATGCCGTCACAGGAAAAAATCAGCGAGCTTCAGTCAATGGAAATGCCTGTTATGAACGAGCAGCTAAAGGCTGCATATATGACAGAAATTGAAAATCACAGAAACGACTGCAACTCAATCGGCGGAGTTATAGAATGCTGTCTTTACGGCATTCCAGCAGGAATTGGGAGTCCGTTTTTTGACTCTGTTGAAAGCAGACTGTCAGCAATGATGTTCTCAATCCCTGCAGTTAAGGGAATTGAATTCGGCAAAGGCTTTGGCATAACAGAAATGTCAGGCTATGATGCCAACGACAAATACGAGTATAACGGCGAAAGCGTTGTCGCAAAAACCAACAACAACGGCGGCATACTTGGCGGCATAACAAACGGAATGCCCGTTGTGTTCAGAGCTGCAATAAAGCCAACACCATCCGTTTTCAAGCCGCAGGACACCGTTAATGTTAAAACAGGCGAAAACGGAGTGCTTACATTAAAGGGCAGACACGATGCCTGCATAGTTCCAAGAGCGTGTGCGGCAGTGGAATGTGCAGCAGCATTAACGATTTTTGATATGCTTTGCGGGGAGGGAAAGTAAATGGACAAGCTACGACAGCAGATTGACGATATTGACAGAAAGATTACAGACCTTTTTGAACAGCGTATGGACGTTGTTAAAGGCGTTATTGACTATAAAATCAAAAACAATCTCCCTATTTTAAATTCCTCAAGAGAAGCGGCAGTTATTGAAAAAAACGTTGGCTATCTTAAAAACAAGGAATACGCACCATACCTTAAGGAGTTTTATCAGGGACTTATGGACGTTTCAAAGCGTATGCAGGCAAATATTGCAAATTTAAGCGATGCAATAGGCTTTCAGGGCGAAAAGGGCAGCTTTTCACACGAGGCAACGCTTAAATTTTTAGCAGACAAAAACTGCCCTGTTGACAAAGCAAGCTGCGAGATAAAAAATTATCCCACCTTTGACAGTCTTATGAATGCTTTGTTAAATGACGACGTAAAATATATTGTAATCCCATTTGAAAACACTTCAACAGGTGCGGTTACAGATGTTTACGACCTTTTAACGCAGTATGACTTTTATATTAACGGCGAGGTTTTGGTTCACGTTAACCACAACCTGCTTGTTAAAGAGGGGGTAAAGCTTTCGGATATAAAAGAAATTTATTCACATCCGCAGGCATTTATGCAAAGCAAGGAGTTTTTAAAGAATCTGCCTGCACGTCAGATTCCTTACTACAACACTGCAATTGCCGCAAAATTTGTAAGTGAAAGTGACAGAACAGACATTGCCGCAATCGCATCAGAGCAGGCGGCAGCATACTACGGCTTAAAGGTTATGGAGCATAACATAAATTACAATAATAACAACATAACAAAGTTTATTGTGCTGTCAAAAACACCGCTTAGCACAGAAAATGCAAACAAGGTAAGTGCGATTATTTCAATTCAGCACAAGGCAGGAAGCCTTGCATCAATTATTAACCTTTTTGCACAAAACAACGTAAACCTTACAAAAATTGAATCACGCCCCGACTTATCAAATCCCTTTGAATATATATTCTTTATTGATTTTGAAGGCAATATGGGTAACGACCGGATTAAAGCTATGGTCGAAAAGCTTAAGGAAAGCTGTGCAAAATTTAAGTATCTGGGGAATTACATATGAAAAATATATATCTGATTGGAATGCCGGGAAGCGGCAAAACCACTGTTGCAAAGCACGTTGCAGATAAGCTGGGCTTAAGTACTGCAGATATGGATAAAATGATTGTTGAACAAACAGGCACAAGCATAAATGATATTTTTGGCAGCAATGGTGAAGACTATTTCCGTGACCTTGAAACCCAAACACTAAAGCAGCTTACACTGCGTGAAAACACTGTTGTTGCAACAGGCGGCGGCGTAATAAAACGCAAAGAAAACGTTGAGCTTTTAAAAAGCGGCATCGTTATATTTATAGATGTTCCCGTAAGCGTGATTGCAGGCAGAAGTAATTTCAGTGACAGGCCACTTTTAAAGGATAATATCGATAATCTTAATAACCTTTACAGCCAGCGTTATGAGATTTATAAGGCGGCTGCTGATGCTATCGTATCAGGCGAAGGCACACCAATTGAGGTTGCAGCACGAATTCTTGCCTTTGTAAAACGTAAGTGAATGCAGTGCATAGCACAACTGCGATATGAATTCTTGCGAATTCTCGATATGTTGCTAACGCAACGAGAATTCATATCATATCGAGTTTGACCGAAGGGAAAACATATCGATTTTACTTGCGCCCTGAACGAAATGAGGAAGTGACCTTGGGGCATAAAAATATCGAGCAAACTTTAGTTTGCATATCGACAGAATTTTTTGTTCCTAACTTGACAAAATCAATATATAGATTTAACAGAATATGTTTGGCTGAATTTGCCAGCACTCACTTCAGGAGAATACATATATGATACCATCAGAAAAAATAACAAAAAATATTATATCAGCATTAAAATGGATACCTGCAGGTATCCTTATCGGAGTTCTGGGCGGATTACTTGGAACGGTTTTTCATACTTGCCTTGATTATGTAACGGAGCTAAGGGAACACAATCCGTATCTATTGTACTTTTTGCCATTGGGTGGTGTTGCAATTGCTTTTATGTATAATAGATTTGCATTCAAAGGTAATATTGATATAAAGCGGGTTTTTCAGGCAGTAAAGGAAAATCGGGAGATTCCGGTTGTTATGATTCCTCTTATGTTTGCAGGAACGGTTATTACCCATCTGTTTGGCGGCTCGGCAGGCAGAGAAGGGGCTGCACTTCAGCTTGGCGGAAGCAT
>JAZNGX010000156.1:0-41449 GCA_045576675.1 Clostridia bacterium
TCTGCGTTTAAGGTCGAAGAGTTTTAAAATTGATAATTTTGGTTTAGGCAAGTAATTTTTCGAAGGGAATACGAGGTTATTTTCAAGAAAATTTACGTAGTATAAAACAAAATTGGCATTTTAAAACCATACGTTGTTCGACTTCCGTGTGCTTAAGGAGGATGCAGTATGAAGATTGCTGTCTATCCCGGCAGTTTTGACCCGTGCACCAACGGTCATATTGATGTTATTTGCAGAGCGGCGGCTATTTTTGACAAGGTAATTGTTGCAGTTACAAAAAACAGCAGTAAAAAATACGCGTTTTCAGAGCAGGAGCGTGTTGATTTTTTAAAGCGTTCAACTGCTGAGCTTGATAATGTTGAGATTGATTGCTGCAAAGGGCTGCTTGCTGATTATATGAGAGAAAAAAATGCCGGAGTTATTATAAAGGGATTAAGAACAAACACTGATTTTGAGTATGAATTTCAGCAGGCTCATGTTAATCATCAGCTTAACAATGAAATCGAAACACTTTTTATGGTAACAAATTTGAAAAATGTGTGTTTAAGCTCCAGTATCGTGCGTGAGCTTGTGTTGCACGGCGGCAGCATTACAGGGATGGTACCTTCATGTATTGAAGATGATATAGTTAAAAAACTTAAATAGGAGGATAAAATAATGGAAACTTTGGAGTTAATTGACCAGTTGGAGGATCTTATTGACGGTAGTTCAGCGATACCGCTGATGGGCAAAAGTCTTATTGATAAGGACGAGCTTTTGGATATTATTCAGGAAATCCGTCTTAAAATGCCCGATGATTTAAAACAGGCAAAATGGATTAAAGAGGAACGTCAGAGAATTTTACTTGATGCACAGAAGGAAGCAAGCAGCATTATCAAAACTGCTGAAGACCAGATTGTGACAATGATTAACGAAAATGAAATCACAAGACGTGCAACTGAGACGGCAACAGAAATTATTAACAACGCAAACAGACGTGCAAAGGACATCAAAATGGGTACACGTCAGTATGTTGATGATATCTTGGCTGATGTTGAAAAGGTTTTGGAAAGAACAATAGGTTCACTTCGTGACAACAGAAATATTATGCAGCAAAAGGATATTAAAAAGCAAATGAAGTTTGAGGGTATTAGCCCTATTGACGACATTGCTGACGACGAATAATGATTTTTAAACTCGACAGTGCTAGCTGTCGGGTTTTTAGTAGCCGAAAGAGAGTAAATCCAGTATGAGAATGAGAAATAAAAAGAATGCAGATAAGCGTCTTATGGAATGTGGGGATTACCTCATAGACAGTGATGCTCTTGCAAGCTGCAATCCGGCAGAGCTTTTTGAAAATGCCGGTGAGGTGCATCTTGAAATAGGCTGTGGCAAGGGCGGGTTTGCAATGGGAATGGCACAAAAATATCCTGAAGTCAATTTTGTTGCAGTTGAAAGTAACAAAAATGTAATGGTGCTTGCTGCAGAAAAAGCCAGAAGAAATGAGCTTACAAACCTGCGCTTTGTTCTTGCAGATGCTGCAAAGCTATGCGATTTTTTCTGTGACAACAGCTTTTCAAAAATATATCTTAATTTCAGTGACCCCTGGCACAAAAAGCGTCACGAAAAAAGAAGGCTTACATATAAAACCTTTCTTGAAGCTTACAGAAGGCTATTGAAGCCGGGCGGCATTGTGCAGATGAAAACTGACAACGTACCATTATTTGACTATTCTGTTATGTCATTTGAAGAAAATGGGTATAATTTGCTGGAGGTTACTTATGACCTTCATTCAAAGAACGATGAAAACAATGTAATGACTGAATATGAGCAGCTTTTTTCAAGTCAGGGACACAAAATTTGCAGGCTTATTGCGATTGACAATATATGAGAAAAGTTATATAATTAATAATATGTATTTTTAAACAGTGAAAGATGCTGAATTGGAGTTGATAGTATGGCTAACAGTATGACGGGCTATGGAAGAAACCAACAGGTAATCGAGAATTACGATATAACCGTTGAAATAAAATCAGTTAATCACAGATATTCTGACTACAGCATAAAGGCACCAAGATTTTGTGCATTTATGGAGGACAGTATTAAAAAACGCATCGGTCAAAGTGTTTCAAGAGGTAAAATTGATTGCTTTGTGACTGTACATAAGGATGTTGATGACAGCAAGGAAATTCAGGTGAATACTGCACTGGCAGAAAGTCTTATAAATTCATTGCGTCAGCTTTCAGCACAGTATGGAATAAAGGATGATATTTCGCTTTCCACACTTTCGGAATTTCACGATATATTTGAAATAAAGTATAAGGAAGAGGATGAGGAGCTGCTGCAGTCTTGCGTTATGACCGTGCTTGATTGTGCTGTGGAGGCTTTTTGCGATACCCGTAAGCGTGAAGGCGAAAAGCTTGTTGCAGATATGCTTATGCGTAACGGAATAATCAGACAGGAGCTTGCTAAAATTATCGAGCTTGAGCCTGCGGCAGTTGCACAGTACCGCGAAAGAATTGAAGAGCGAATCCGTGAGCTTATCGGTGATGTGGCTGTTGATGAAAACAGACTTCTTACAGAAACTGCAATCCTTGCAGACAAGCTTTCGATAACAGAAGAAATTGTAAGACTTAAAAGCCATCTTGATGAATTTGAGAATATTGTTGCATCGGATGAGCCGGTTGGCAGAAGACTTGACTTTTTGATGCAGGAAATGAACCGTGAAACAAACACAATCGGTTCAAAATCAAACAGTCTTGAAATTGCTAAAATTGTTGTTAATATAAAGGCTGAGCTTGAAAAAATGAGAGAGCAGCTGCAAAATCTTGAATAAGGGCGGTGCGATATGAATTTAATCAGTATAGGCTTTGGTAATATGATATCAGCATCAAGGGTTGTTGCTATTGTAAGCCCTGATTCTGCTCCAATCCGCAGAATTATTCAGGAGTCCAAGGAAAGCGGAATGCTTATTGATGCTACCTGCGGCAGAAGAACAAGAGCTGTAATTATAGCAGACAGTGACCATGTAATTCTTAGTGCTATTCAGCCTGAAACAATTGCAAACAGAATGAGTATGAAGGAGGCTTCCGAAGAAACACATGAGTAGAGGATTGTTATTGGTTGTGTCCGGTCCGTCAGGTGTCGGAAAGGGTACAGTGTGTAAATATCTTGCAGAAAAAGAGCCTGACATATTTTTATCTGTTTCAGCAACGTCAAGGCAGCCGCGTCCGGGTGAAAATGAGGGCGAGCATTATTATTTCATAACACCGGACAAGTTTAAAGAAATGATTGACGGCGATGAGTTTTTGGAATATGCAAATTATGTTTCCAGCTCGTATGGTACGCCGAAAAAACCTTGCTTTGAGCATCTTGAACAGGGAAACAGTGTGATTCTGGAAATTGAAGTTCAGGGCGGCACAAAGGTAAAGGAAAAATATCCCCAGACTGTTATGATATTTATGGTTCCGCCTGATATGGATATCTTAAGAGAGCGTTTGAGTGGCAGAGGAACTGAAACACAGGATGTTGTGGACAAGCGTATCGGTCGTGCGTATGAAGAATTTGAGTATCTTGACAAGTATGATTATATAGTTGTAAATGATGATGTTGAAAAAGCGGCAAAAAGGATTAAATCTATAATTTGTGCCGAAAAGCTAAAAGCGGAGAGAAATTTGTGTGATATAAGAAGGGAGCTGAAAATATGATATATCCACCGTTAAATGAGCTTACAAAAAAAGCAACAAGCAGATATTCTTTGGTTATTGCAACTGCGAAAAGAGCACGTCAGATTGCAGATGGTGACGAGGTTTACACAAAATGTGAGTCTAAAAAACCCGTTACAATTGCTATTAATGAAATTGCTGACGATAAAATTAATATTCAGGAATAATGCTTAAGAGAGGATGTCTTTTCGATGTCCTCTTTAATTTTAAAACGGGGTGACTGTATGAAAAAAACATATGTAACATCTATGCCAAATCATATTGGTGCGTTTTTAAAGGCGAGCAGATGCTTTTCTGCTCTCGGAATTAACATTACACGTGTCAGCTATAACAAGGCGGTTGATTCGCACACGCTTTTTATTGATGCAGAAGGCACGGAGGAGCAGCTTAAAAAAGCGGATGTTGAGCTTGAAAACATTGGATATTTGCAGAGTAATCAGAACACAACAAGTATTGTTTTACTTGAGTTTTGCCTGGAAGATGTTCCCGGAAGCGTTACTGATGTGCTTATGCTTATAAATGAATTCAATTTTAATATTTCATATATCAGCTCACAGGAAAACGGCACCGATTATCAGCTGTTTAAAATGGGCTTGTATGTTGAGAATCCTGAAAAAATATCGGAGTTTTTATCCGAGGCTGAAAAACTGTGCAGAGTAAGAGTTATAGATTATAACAGCTCTGAAAAGGTTTATGACAATAGTATTTTTTACAATACGTATGTTATGGGGCTTTCAAAAATGGTAGGGCTTACAGAGGAAGAGGGGCGTGAGCTGCTGGTACACGTTAATCTTGCTATGCAAACTCTTGACGAGCAAGGGCTTTCGCCATATCGCACCTTCGATAGTATCAGCAAATTTGCCGAGCTGCTTGGGGCGTATTCCGGCAAAGGTTTTTCGCCAAGAATAAGCTCTCACAGGGTCGCTGAAAACACTGAAATAACGCTTATTGAACCGCCGTGCGGCAGTAATGTTATAATTATAAAAAGCAATGGGAAGATTCTTTTTATAGACAGTGGCTATGCCTGCTATAAAAAAGAAATGCTTGAGGTTTTAAAAAAACAGCTTCCTGAATTTGATGATATAAAGAAAACCGTGCTGATAACCCATGCAGATGTTGACCATTGCGGTTTGCTGCCTGTTTTTGATGAGGTCATAACAAGCTGCAAAACTGCACAGTGTTTGAGAAACGAGTATGAGGGTAAAAACGGATACAGAGAAACAAACCCTTTGCACAAGCCTTATATCAACATTTGTAAAATTCTTACGGGATATAAGCCTGTTAATCCTGAAAAATTAAATGTGATGTGGGGGAGCTTGGAGGGAACAGACGAACCGCTTAAACAAATCGGATTTTTTGATTTTGAAGAACTGCATTTTGAAGTATATGAGGGGAACGGCGGCCATTTGCCGGGTGAAATTGTGTTGATTGATTATAACAGGCATATAGCGTTCACTGGAGATATTTATATTAATCTTCACGGACTTACGCCTATGCAGGCTGAGTATAATCAGTATGCGCCCATTCTGATGACTTCTGTTGATACTGACCCTAAGCAGTGTGCTGAAGAAAGAAAAGCAATTTTGCAGCGTCTTGGTGTGGGTGACTGGCAGATATTCGGTTCACACGGATTTAAAAAAGACTATTCAGTTAAATTATAAATAATAAAAATGCCAAAGAATTTTCAAATTATCTTTGGCATTTTTTATTATTTTAATTCATTTGTTTTTAAGTCTATAACATAATCCTTATCGTATGTGAAATATATCTTTTCGTTTTCTTTGTCTGTTTTAAAGCCTTCTATGTGTGTTTTGCCGTCATTTATATCTGACATATAGTCTTTATAAGTGCCGTCCTCATTTATCTGCAAAAGATAGTAACGCACACCTCTTGGCAAGCCGACTGTCATATAAACAAAGGTATATGTGTCAGTTTCAAAGCGTTCGTTTTCATACCCTGCATGATTTACTTTGTAATGATTTATTACTTCTTCACGTGTGACTTTTAACGGAGTTGGAGTTTTTGCTGCCGCTTCAAGCTTTTCAGGATAGTAGTATGTGAACGCTGTAAAACCATAATCAATTGATGGGCATCTGAAATAATATCCGATAATGTCATTGTTCAGTTTTATCGGGAATACCGTTGTGATTTCGGATTTGTCATTAACCCATTCAGGCCACTTGAAATGCTCGGACGAAGCACAGCAGGAATATATTTCTTTTAACTCGGCAACACCTTCTGTTAAATCCTCGTTAGCGGTGATAATTATGTCAGTATGCTCTAACGAAGGTCTGTTGCTGTAAAGAAATTCAAGGCTTATTGTTCTGCTTTCGGCATCCCACACATAACGTCCGCCAAGCTTTGAAAATTCTTTATCGCCACCGAGGTCTTCAATAACGACTGCGGTTTTGCCACCGATGTTGTATGATGGAAGCACCACATCATAAATAGATGTTTTTATGTCTGTTTCGTATATTTTACCTGTTGGCGTTCCGATTTTTTCAGTATGGTTTGATTTGCCTGAAATCAACACTTTTGGAGAAAGTGACCATATTTTTAGGGTTCTGTAATAGTCACTGTAGGTGTATGTGGTTGCGGCTTTGCTGCTTAATATATCCTCAATAACAACAGCGGTTTTGCCACCGATATTGTATGATGGAACCTCAACCCCGTTTATATAAGCCTTTATATCGGTTGAATAAATTGTGCCTGCGATGTCACCGTTTGCGGCATATGCATTAATGAAAGAAAAACACAAAAGCAGTGCCGTAAGAAATAGCTTTTTCATTGTTTTTTCACACCTTTCGTAAATATACAAAAATTATACGATAATTATTGTGGTATGTCAGTAATTTTTGTTGCAAATTTTAGCGTGATATGATACAATAAAGCTATCTATATAAATGTGGGTGTTAATGTGGGAAAATCATACAAATCAACACGTATTGCGTGTTATGCAGGATACTTTGTGCAGGCAATAATAAACAATTTATCTCCTGTACTGTTTATCATATATCAAAATCAGCTGGGTATTACATATTCACTGCTTAGCTGTCTTATAGTAATAAATTTTCTGACACAGCTTGCAACTGACGTTATGTGTGTTAAGTTCACGCAAAAGTATGGTGAGCGGAAATGTGTTGTTGCGGCACACGTTTTAAGCTTTGCAGGACTTGTTCTTCTTGGCATACTTCCAAACACTATGCCTTCCGCTTTTGCAGGTCTGCTGGTTGCAACACTTGTAAGTGCTGTCGGCAGTGGGATGATTGAGGTTTTAATAAGCCCTATTGTTTCAAATCTGCCAAGTGACAACGATACGGGGGATATGAGTTTTCTGCATTCATTTTATTGCTGGGGTCAGATGGCAGTTATTCTTTTTTCCACACTGTTGCTTGCAGTTAAGCTACCGTGGTGGATTCTGCCTTTTGTATGGTCAGTTATTCCAATGTTAAATATGTTCAGCTTTTTAAAGGTGCCTATTATAGAACAGCGTGAAAAGCACGAAAAGCTTTCGTACAAAACGCTTTTTACATCAAAGCTTTATATGGTGTTTTTATTGCTTATGCTTTGTGCAGGGGCAGGCGAAATGGCAATGAGTCAGTGGGCATCACTGTTTGTTGAAAAAAGCTTAGGCATTACAAAGGCTGTCGGTGATATTTTAGGGCCGTGTATGTTTGCATTGTTTATGGGAACAGGAAGGATTGTGTTTGGCGTTATGGGCAACAGACTCAATCCGTATAAAACTCTAGCTGTTTGCTCAGTGGGGTGCTTTGTAGCATACATAATTGCGGCACTTTCGTCTGTTGCGTGGTTGTCTTTGGTGGCGTGTGCATTATGTGGTTTTTCTGTAAGCATTATGTGGCCGGGCGTTTTCAGCACTTGTGCTGATGCATTTAAATCAGGTTCTACAGCGATGTTTGCTTTTTTAGCACTGTTTGGTGATATGGGGTGCGCATCAGGTCCCGCAGTTGCAGGATTTTTATCAGGACTTGCAGAAAACAGCAGTTATATTGTGATGGATAGTCTGAAATTTGGTTTGCTTTTTTCAGCGGTGTTTCCGCTTGTTATGTTTGTTTTAGTGATGAGTTTAAAAAAGACCGGGAAATTTTGAGGTGGATTATGAAAAAGTTTATTTGCGTAATACTGGCGTTAATATTTTCTTTACCCTGTGTGGCGGTTTTTGCACAGCCTGATTACAGAGGGCAGTCTGTTATTGTTGCATTAACTGACGGTGAGCAAATTATCTACAGTAAAAATCCGAATGACAGGATTTCGCCTTCGGGGCTTACAAAGATTTTCACGGCACTTACTGCATATGATTTAAAAAGCCTTGATGAAACAATAATAGTGGCAGAAAATATTGCAGATTACACATCTAATCTTGAAATCACTGCACGGCTTAAACCTGGTGAAATGCTTTCGTTTTACGATTTGCTCGGTGCGATGGTTGTTGGCTCTGCAAACGATGCCGCATACCAGACTGCTATAACCTGCTGTGGTGATATTGAGGCTTTTGTTGGTAAAATGAATGAAAAAGCAAAGGCTATGGGTCTTGAAAACACAAACTTCACAAATCCGACAGGTATATATGATGAAAATCAGTACACATCTGCTGCGGATATGCTAACGATATACAGGGCATTTTATAAAAATGAAATGCTAAAAGAGCTTGTGAGCTCACAAAGATGGATTATTGAGCCAACTAACGTATCTAAAAAACGTGTTTACTGGACGAACAATCATCTTCTAAGCACATATTATGAACTGAAATATTTTTATCGTTATGCAGTAAGCGGAAAAATAAGCTCGTCTTCAGAGGGTGGATATTCTATTGTTGCAACGGCTGCAAGGGGCGGTATGAATGTAATTGTTATAGTGCTTAATTCTCAGCTTGACCAGGGGGTTAATTACTCTTTAGTTGATGCAACAAATGCTTTTGACTATGTTTTTGAGAATTACAGCCCTGTAACTGCAGTTAAAGAAAATGAACTGATTTGTGAGATTAAGGTTAAAAATTCTGCAGATGCCGGATACACTCTTGCTAATGCAAAAACCCAGCTTAAATGTGTAATAAAAAAGACTGACAGTGCAGATTTGATTGAAAAAAAAGTTAATGTTCCGGATTTTATTGAAGCGCCGCTCTCAAAGGGCGATGTGGTTGGCAGTGCGGAGTACAGCTATAACGGCTACCCCGTCGGTGATGTTGAGCTTGTTGTTTCTGAAGATATCGGCTTTAGTGCAATAAAATATGTTGGCAACGGCATTGCGTGGTTTTTCGGACTAGCTGCCGTGAAAGCCATAATTGCAGTGATTGTTATATTGTTCGTAGCTGCAGTTGTATTATTAGTTTATCTTGTGCGAAAAGCAGAACAAAAAAAGAAGAGCCGCAAAACTAAACAAAGGCAGAAAAGAGGTAACGGATTTTGATTACAATATTTGACCAGATTGTAAGTGCTTTTAAGTTTATAAGAATTCAGGATTGTATTGATATTCTTATTGTTGCTTATGTTTTATATAAGGGTATTAAGCTTGTAAAGCAAACACGTGCAGTTCAGCTTATAAAGGGTATTATAATACTTATTGTTGCATTGCAGTTAAGCTCGTGGTTTGGCTTCCATATGATTAATTATATTCTTGTGAACACACTTCAGGTTGGTGTTATGGCTATTATCATAGTTTTTCAGCCTGAAATCAGAAACGCTCTTGAGCATATGGGCAGAAGCCGCTTTGGCAATATTTTCAATGGTGTTGACCCTAATGCACCTGAAGTAATTCAGTCTACTGCACAGAGCATCTGTGATGCAGCCGAAACTCTTTCAAAAAACAGAGTTGGTGCTCTTATTGTGTGGGAGCGTGAAACAAAAATAGGTGATATAATAAGAACAGGTGTGGATATTGATTCTGTAACAACACCTGAAATTCTTGTTAATATTTTTGTTCCCAATACACCCTTGCATGATGGTGCTGTTGTTATAAGAGATAACCGAATTGTTGCTGCAGCATGCTTTTTGCCGCTGACGCAGAATCACGACTTGTCTGTCGAGCTGGGCACACGCCACAGGGCTGCTCTTGGTATTTCAGAATGCTCTGATGCCGCAGTTATAGTGGTATCTGAAGAAACGGGGAAAATATCACTTGCACTTGACGGCTCGCTCACAAGAAATCTTACAATTGAGTCGCTTAAAAAAGCATTGGTTAAAATAATGTCACCAGATGTCAGCAATGACCCGAGAAACAGATTAAGATTCTGGAAAGGGCTGAAGAAATGAAAAAGTTTTTTACTACCGATATTCATACAAAGCTCCTTGCGTTGGGAGTGGCAATATTTCTTTGGGTTTACCTTGTTGTGTTGTTAAATCCGCAGATTGAAACAACGTTTTCAAATATTCCGATAACGTATTCCGAGCATTCCAATCTTGCAAAAAACGGTTATGTTATAACAAGTGAAACTGTTGAGGCGGTGTCGCTGAAGCTAAGAGGCTCAAGAAATATGCTTGCAAACGTAAACAAAAACAATATTTCGGCTTATATAGACTTGTCAGGCTGTTCTGAAACAGGGTCGTATTCATTGCCTATTCACGTGCGTTTGCCTTATGATGAACTTTCTATAATTGATAAAACGCCATACAATGTAAACATTGTGGTTGATAAGGTTATAGAACGTGATTTTGATGTTGCTGTTGTGACGAATGGTGAGCCTAAGGAGAAGGTTCATATTAACAATATAAAATCAAATGTTGAAACTGTCCGTGTAAAAGGCCCTTCTGAGCTTGTTAAAAGCATAAACAGTGCTGTTGTTTATTTTGATGCAAGCGGTCTGGACGAGGATACAGTTGAAACCGCAAAAATAATGTTGCTTAATAACAGGGGAGAACAAATTAATAGCGGTTTTATTACTACCGATGTATCTGAGGCAACCTTGCATTGCAACGTATTGGTTGAAAAGATAGTTGCGGTTGAAACAGACAGGATTACAGTGCCGTCAGGCTATGAAATTTATTCTGTAACGCCTGAAAAGGTAACGGTTAAGGGCAGAAAAGAGGTTCTTGAAACAATAACAAGCATCAAAACGGTAAAATATACATTTAACGAGGGTGATGCAGAGCTTTTTGAAGTTCCGCTTGTTTTGCCCGGGGATATTACTTCAAACGATTTGACTGTTGAGGTTGTTGTGAAAGCAATTACGCCTGACGAAGAGGAGAATGAAGTCGTAAGCAATGAAGAAAGTAATCAATAATATCAAACTGCCCCTTGACAGCTGTGTAGAAGATGCACTTTTGGCGGCAGTGAAAAAATCAGAAATAGATAAAGAATTAATTACAAAGGTATATGTAAATAAGCGTTCAGTCGATGCAAGACGGAATAATGTCAGCTTCGTATATTCTGTTGTTGTGGAATATATGCCTTGTGAGGAAAAAACGGCTGAATTTGAGTATGGCTCAAAAAAGCAGGAGCATGGTATTGTTGTTGTAGGTGCAGGGCCTGCAGGATTGTTTTGTGCATACGTTCTTGCTAAAAACGGATACAAGCCGCTGCTTTTGGAACGTGGCTCAAATGTTGAAAAAAGAACAGAGGCGGTTGCGTGCTTTTATGCAAGCGGAAAGCTTAACGAGAATTCAAACATTCAGTTTGGTGAGGGTGGTGCAGGCACGTTTTCTGACGGCAAGCTTACAACAAGAGTAAATGATGAACGTGCAGAAACAGTGCTTGATATATTTGTTCGTCATGGTGCAAAGGAAGAAATACTGTACGACAAAAAGCCGCATATCGGTACTGATATGCTTAAAACCATTATAGCCAATATGCGTAATGAAATTATAAACAATGGTGGCAAGGTAATGTTTGACACCGTTGTTGATGATATTGTAATAAAGAACAGTCAGCTTTGCTCTGTTATAGCAAATGGTGTTGAAATCCCGTGTGACAAGGCGGTTTTTGCTATAGGTCATTCTGCAAGGGATACTTATAAAATGCTTTACGATAAAGGCGTTGCAATGTGTGCAAAAGCTTTTGCTATGGGGTACAGAATTGAGCATAAGCGTGAATTTATTGATAAATCCCAATATGGCAGATTTGCGGGACATAAAAATCTTGGTGCCGCAGATTACCATATGGCATATAACGGAAAGGACAGAAGCTGTTTTACATTTTGTATGTGTCCGGGCGGATTTGTTGTAGCAGCTGCATCAGAAAATGGTGGAGTTGTTGTAAATGGAATGAGCGAAAACAGCCGTGATGGAGAAAATTCCAACAGTGCTGTTGTTGCACAGATTACGCCTGCTGATTATGGAGAAAGCGTACTGGGTGGCATTGAATTACAAAGGCAGTGCGAACGTGCAGCTTTTAATGTAACAGGCTCTTATGCTGCACCTGTTCAAAATGGAGCAGACTTTGTTAATGGGCAAAAAAGCGTTTCGTTTAATTGTACAAAGCCGTCTTATCCAATTGGTTATGAGTTTTGTATGCTGGATAAGCTGCTTCCAAAGCCTGCGGCTGATACTATAAAAGACGGACTTTTGTATTTTGATAAAAAAATAAAAGGCTTTGCATATGAGGGCGTTTTAACAGGAGTTGAAACCAGAACCTCTGCACCGCTTCGTATTATGCGAAACGAGCTTATGGAAAGTATAAATTGTGAAGGACTAATGCCCATAGGTGAAGGGGCAGGCTATGCCGGAGGCATAATGAGTGCGGCAATTGACGGCATTAAAGCTGCGGAAAGGATAATGAAAACGTATGACAGAAATTAACAGCGAGGTAATAACCGGTGTTGTAAAAAAGCTTTGCATTAATGCGAACTATTATATAAATGACGATATAAAAAACGCAATAGCACAAGGAATAGCCAAAGAAACCAAGCCGCTTGCAAAAGAGGTGCTTGAAAAAATAAATATTAATTCAGAAATAGCGAAAAATGAAAATGTTCCCATTTGTCAGGATACCGGTATGGCTGTTGTTTTTGTGGAAATCGGTCAGGATGTGCATATTAATGGAAATCTTGAACAAGCTATAAATGAGGGTGTAAGGCAGGGATACGATGAAGGTTATTTGAGAAAATCAGTTGTTTCCGACCCGTTAAGACGCGTAAATACAGGTGATAACACACCTGCTATCATTCATTATGAAATAGTGCCGGGAGACCGCGTGAAAATTACGGTTGCACCAAAGGGCTTTGGCAGTGAAAATATGAGCGGTATAAAAATGCTAAAACCTTCTGACGGAAAAAAAGGAATTTTAGACTACGTTGTAGAATTAATTAATAAGGGGGGAGGAAATCCCTGCCCTCCCATAGTTGTAGGGATTGGTATCGGCGGCACAATGGAAAAGGCTGCAATAATGGCAAAAAAAGCATTGCTTCTGCCGGTTGGTTACATAAATCCTGATGACTATTACAATGATATGCAGCAAGAACTTTTGCAGCTGATTAATGAAAGCAAAATCGGCCCTATGGGATGGGGCGGAGAAACTACCGCACTTGGTGTTAATATTATAACGTTCCCTACTCATATTGCAGGTTTGCCGTTGGCTGTGAATGTGAGCTGTCATGTTACAAGGCACAAAACAGCAACGATATTCACGAAGGGAGACATTGTTTATGAAGACTAGCATTGCATGCAGAAAAATTGATTTAACACAAGGGCTTAAGGATTATGCAGAGCGTAAAGCAGAAAAGCTTGATAAGTTTTTCGGGGATGAGGCTGAGGCAAAATTTGTGTTCTCTGTTGAAAAGGACAGGCAAAAAACAGAGCTTACAATATATAGTCAGAATACGATATACAGAGTTGAAACTGTTACAGAGGATATGTATTCTGCAATAGATAAGGCAATAAGCGGCATTGAACGCCAGATACGAAAAAACAAAACACGTCTTGAAAAAAGATTAAGAAGCGGTGCACTTGATGCATATAACCTTCCTGCTGAAGAACAGGTTAAGGAGGAAAAAGAGTTTAAGATTGTTAAGAAAAAGGTTTTCTCTGCAAAGCCTATGAGTGCCGAAGAGGCTGTTTTGCAGATGAATCTTTTGGAACATGAATTTTTTGTATTCCTTAACGCTGAAACAGAGCGTCCGTGTATTGTTTATAAGCGTAAGGACGGAGATTACGGATTAATAGAATTAGCATAAACAGCAAAACGGGTTGTGACAGTTGGTCACAACCCGTTTTTTCTATATTCCTTGGGTGAACAGCCTGCATAGGTTTTAAAAAATCTGCTGAAGGAATAAACATCGGTAAAACTAAGCTGTGAGCCTATTGAGGCAATTGACAGCTTGGTTGTTTTAAGCAAGGTTTTGGCAAACTCGGCTCTTTTATTGCGGTAGTACGAAATAATGCCTTGACTATAGCACGCTTTGAACAAACGTAAAAGTGTGAATTTGTTTATATGAAATTGCTTTGAAAGTGAATCGAGTGTTATGATTTGTGTGAAATTATTATCTATATAATCTTTTATAACAGAAATATGCTTGTGGTTTTGCTGAGTGTTGGTATATCCCGGGTTTTCAAATTGGTTGAAAATATCATATAACAGATCCAACAATCTTGCTTTGCACAAAAGCTCAAAGCCTGCTCTTTTTGAACTATATATTTGTATCAGTTCAAACATTTTTTTCTGAAAGTTGTTTATATCGTCAGGAGTGAATATGAACGGCAGTTTTTTGTCTGCAAGCAAATTGTTTTGCACAAGTGAACACTCAAATTCGGTCATATTGCATATGTTTTTGAATGAAATAGGGGTAATTTCACTGTTGCTGTTGTATATTAAATCAAAATGTATGTGCGGCTGAATAAAGTCTGTATTATCAATGCTTTCGATTATGTGCGGAATCCCAGGAGGTAAAAGTATAACATCATTTTTAAAACAGATATAAGGGATGCCGTTCACTGTCAACTTGCATTTGCCTCCGTTTACGAATATAAGCTCATAATCGTAAATTACTCGTTCTCTTATAATGAACGGTGCGGTGAGCGTTGAAAACATTGCAATTCTTATGTATGGTGACAGCAAATTGTTGTTCATAATGACCTCCGTATCAATAAATGCTAAATTTTTATCAAAGTAATGCTATTGTATTTGAAACTTGGATTTAATATTATTTTATCATAATATAAGGGAGGTTTCAAGCTATGGATTTAGAAATGTCAAAAATGAGGAAATATCAGTCAAGGTCAATTTCTGCCGAAAATTTTACAGGTGAAAAGGGTAAGGGCGGAATGGCTATTGAGGGAACAGGCAAGGAGCCTGCAAGAGATTTAGGTATCGGATGGAAGATTTCACCATCAATATATATGAAGCCAGGAGAGGTTTTTGAGCTTGCAAACATTGATGGAAGCGGCATTATAAAGCATATATGGATGGTTGATAACTGTAATCGAAACAGACAGCTTATTTTAAGAATGTATTGGGATGGAAGTGATACTCCGTCAGTTGAAGTGCCTGCTTGTGACTTTTTTGCGTGTGCTGATTATCAAACGTATTCTCAACTTACTTCACTTGCGGTTTGCGTAAACCCCAAAAGAGCATTTAACTGCTACTGGGATATGCCTTTTTACAAAAACTGCAGAATAACACTTGAAAACATACACACAGAGGAGATAACGGTGTACTATCAGATTGACTATGTGTTAACAGATTTGCCTGACGGGCACGGATATTTTCACGCACAGTTCCGCAGAAAAAATCCTTTGGCATACAAGGAAAACTATACAATACTTGATAATGTTCAGGGAAATGGACACTATGTTGGCACATATATGTTCTGGGGTGTAAATAACAATGGCTGGTGGGGCGAAGGTGAAATAAAATTCTACATTGATGGTGACAAGGAATTCCCCACAATTTGCGGAACTGGTACAGAGGATTATTTCTGCGGATCATATAACTTTGATATAGGTGACAGATATCAGGAATATTGTACGCCGTATGCAGGCTTGGTAAAGGTTACAAAACCTGACGGGCTTTACAATTCTAACCAACGTTTTTCGTTGTACAGATGGCATTTGTGCGACCCAATTTATTTTAACAATGATATTAAGGTTACAATTCAGGCACTTGGATGGAGGAGCGAGGGCAGATATCTTCCGTTGCAGGACGATATTTCATCTGTATGCTACTGGTATCAGGATAGTATTTGCAAGACCTTTCCAAAGTTTCCGTCGAGAGATGAACTTGAAATAATATGATGCCGGGGCTTACAAAAAGTTAAAAAAGTATTGAAAACATCTTGATTTTAATGTATAATATATTCCATAATGCACTATTAGTGTTTGGAGGAATGTATATGAGCAGAATACCTGAATTCTTTGGCAGTCTTGTGTTTAATGAAAGCGTGATGCAGGAAAAATTGCCAAAAGAAACATATAAGGCATTGAAAAAAACGGTGAAGGACGGCAAAACTCTTGATTTGTCGATTGCCAACGAGGTTGCACACGCAATGAAGGAATGGGCAATCGAAAAGGGTGCAACGCATTTTACGCACTGGTTTCAGCCTATGACAGGTATAACTGCGGAAAAGCATGACAGCTTTATTTCGCCGTCAGATGATGGCCACGTTATTATGACGTTTTCCGGTAAAGAGCTTATAAAGGGAGAGCCTGATGCATCAAGCTTTCCATCGGGAGGACTTCGTGCAACCTTTGAGGCACGTGGATACACTGCCTGGGACCCCACATCTTATGCATTTATAAAAGACAACACACTTTGTATTCCAACTGCGTTTTGTTCGTACGGCGGTCAGTCACTTGATAAAAAGACTCCGCTTCTTCGTTCGATGGAGGAGCTTAACAAGCAGACTATGAGGGTTTTGCGTATTCTTGGTGACACCGAAACAAAAAATGTTAAAACTACCGTTGGTGCAGAGCAGGAATACTTCTTAATAAAAAAAGAGCATTACAGACAGCGTAAGGACTTGATTTTTACAGGTAGAACTCTTTTTGGTGCAAAGGCACCAAAAGGACAGGAAATGGACGACCATTATTTTGGTACTCTGCGTCCGTGCGTTGCCGAGTTTATGCGTGAGCTTGATGAAGAGCTGTGGAAGCTTGGCGTGCTTGCGAAAACTGAGCATAATGAGGCTGCACCTGCTCAGCACGAGCTTGCACCTATTTTTGAAACGACCAACATTGCATCTGACCACAATCAGCTTACAATGGAAATGATGAAAAAAATTGCCGATAAGCACGAGCTTGCGTGTCTGCTTCACGAAAAGCCTTTCGACGGCATAAACGGCAGTGGTAAGCACAATAACTGGTCTATTATAACAGATAGAGGTGAAAATCTTTTTGACCAGGGTGAGAATCCCGAAAACAATATAAGATTTTTGATTTTCCTTTCTGCAGTAATTAAGGCAGTTGATGTTTATCAGGATTTACTTCGTATTTCCGTAGCAAGTGCAAGCAATGATTACAGGCTTGGCGGTTACGAGGCTCCACCTGCTATAATATCAATCTTTTTGGGCGAAGAGCTTGAAAGTATTATAGAATCAATTGTTGAGGAAAGCGAATATCTTAAAGAAGACAAAGGCAAAATGAAGCTTGGTACAAGAGTTATACCACAGTTCAGCAAGGATTCCACAGACCGAAACAGAACATCGCCGTTTGCGTTTACAGGTAACAAATTTGAATTCAGAATGTTGGGTTCTACATTCTCGGTGGCTGGTCCGAACATTATACTTAATACTATTGTGGCAGAGGTGCTTTCGCAATTTGCGGATTATCTTGAAAGTATGGAAAATCTTGAAGAGGCTATATCTATACTTATTGCTAACGTTTTAACTCAGCATAAGAGAATAATTTTCAACGGAAACAATTATTCTGAGGAATGGGTAAAAGAGGCAGAAAGACGCGGTCTTATGAATCTTAAAACGACTGCTGATGCGTTGCCGTACTATATTTCAGAAAAAAATATAGAATTGTTTACAAAGCACGGTATTTTCACACGTGATGAAATACATTCAAGATATGAAATACTTACTGAAATGTATTGCAAAACCTTGCGTATTGAAGCACTTACGATGATTGATATGGTAAGACACGATATATTTCCTGCGGTTACACAATATGCAAATGATTTAAGCGTTTCCGCAAACAACAAGAAGGCATTGTGTGGTACAATTAACGTTGACACCGAGTTGTCAATTGTCACAAAAATTTCAGAGCTTTCGGCTTTGATGTTTGCAAAAATGCAGAAACTTGAAGAAATTATGCAAAAAGTCGTAAATTTTGTTGACAACAAAGAATTATCAGTTTATTATAAAAATGTGGTTATTCCTGCAATGCAGGAGTTGCGTACGGTTGTTGATGAGCTTGAGGTTGATGTGGCTTCAAAGTACTGGCCGTATCCCACGTATGCAGATATGCTTTTCTATGTTTAAATCTATCATAAGGGGTGCTGATTTTGAGTAACAAGCTAAAAGAAGAGTGCGGCATTTTTGGAATATATGGCCGCGAAAATTCAGATGTGGCAAGGGTGACATATTTTGCTCTGTATGCATTGCAGCACAGAGGGCAGGAAAGCTGTGGTATGGCTGTAAACGACCTCGATAAGGTCGTTATCCGCAAGGATGTGGGTCTTGTTTCAGAAGTGTTTGATGAAAAGTTCCTTAACGAAACACAAGGTAAAATTGCTATTGGACACGTAAGATACTCACCGCACGGCAGTACGGGCAGAGAAAACGCTCAGCCCCTTTATACAAAATATATAAAAGGCGATTTGGGTATTGTTCTTAACGGAAATATTTCAAATTCCGAAAAGCTAAGACGTAATCTTATAGAAAACGGTGCGATATTCCATTCAACTGTTGATACTGAAGTTATTGCATATCTTATTGCAAGAGAACGCATAGGCTCAAAATCTGTTGAAGAGGCTGTTGAAAAGGTTGTTCCGATGCTTGAAGGCTCATTCTCTATGCTTATTATGAGCCCGAAGAAGCTTATCGCAGTGCGTGACCCGTACGGCATAAGACCAATGTGTATGGGTAAAAAGGGCGAATGCCTTGTGTTTGCATCAGAATCCTGTGCATTAAATGCAATTGGTGCAGATTTTGAAAGAGATGTAAAACCTGGCGAAATTATTGTTGTAACACAGGACAGCGTTTCGTGCAACGAAAAATATTGCGGTGGAAAAACTGCATTATGTATATTTGAACATGTGTATTTTGCAAGACAAGACAGTGTTATTGACGGACAAAGTGTTTATGATGCACGTCTTGAAGCCGGAAGAATGCTTGCAAAGCAGCATCCTGTTGAGGCTGATATGGTTATTGGTGTTCCTGATTCGGGAATATGTGCCGCTATCGGTTATGCAGAACAGTCAAAAATTACTTATGGCGAAGGCTTTGTAAAAAACAGATACATAGGCAGAACATTTATTCAGCCGACACAGTCACAGCGTGAGCAGAGTGTTAATATAAAGCTTAACGTTTTAAGAAATAATGTTAAGGGCAAAAAAATCGTTATGATTGACGACTCGATAGTAAGGGGTACAACCCTTAAAAATATTGTAAATATGCTAAAGCAGGCAGGTGCTCTGGAGGTTCACGTTCGTGTAAGCTCACCACCGTTTATGTGGCCATGTTTTTACGGAACTGATATCGGCAAACGCAGTCAGCTTGCTGCCTGCAGAATGACTCTTGATGAACTAAGACAAAGCATTGGTGCCGACACATTGGGATTTCTGGATGTTAACACCGTTGCGGAAATTGCGAAAAAATCAAATCTTAATTTCTGTACGGCTTGCTTTGACGGCAATTATATTTTTGAACATGAGGTAGAGTAGTGCTACGTAAAAGCTCCTGTATGTTGCGTCATACGGGAGCTTTTTGTTTAAAATCCGCACTTTTTAGACAAATTTAAAATAATACTTGATATTTGCTTTTAAAGGTGATATAATTTCATTTAGAGTAGTTTGTTATGGAGTTTAGTATGCCGAAATTTTTTACTGATGAAAATTTAATTGACAGTTCTGTGCTGACTATTGTCGGTGAGGACGTTTCGCATATATCAAGAGTTCTTCGTATGAAGCCGGGTGAAGAAATAACTGTTTGTGACGGCTCGGGCAATGATTACACTGCGAAGATTACTGTTATAGAAAAAGACAAGGTTTTGGCGGATATTATTTCCGTAAAAAAATGCGAGGCAGAGCCTTCAGTTAAAATAACATTGTATCAGGCGTTGCCAAAGCAGGGTAAGATGGAATACATAATTCAAAAAAACACTGAGCTTGGTGTTTGTGAATTTGTACCTGTTTATACAAAACGCTGTGTGGTAAAGCCCACGGACAAAACAGCTCGCTGGCAGAAGGTTGTGGCAGAGGCGGCAAAGCAAAGCGGCAGAGGTATCATACCACTGGTTAGAGATACAATTACGTTTGATGAAGCGATTAAAGAAATAAGCGGATTTTCTCATAAGGCAGTATTTTATGAATGTGAAGAGGAAACTAAAATCCGTGATGTTATAGAAAAGGGCATAGATAAGATTGCCATTATGATAGGGCCTGAGGGTGGCTTTGATATAAGCGAGATTGAAAAGGTCAGAAACAGTGGTATTCCGACTGTTACCTTGGGTAAAAGAATATTAAGGACAGAAACAGCTGCTGCGGCAGTTACGCCTATTATACTATTTGTACAGGGGGATGTTTAAAAGATGAACAACAGAGTCAAAAAAGAAAAGGCTTTGAAAACTGTTACTAAAGAAAAAATTGTTAACGATTTTCTTTTGCAGTTCACATATTCGATTTTTGCGGCAATGCTTTTAATGTATATATATAACGGAAGAATGTTTAAGTATGGCAATGGTATAGGTCTTGCAATGCCGGCAATAATATGGACTTTGTTTGGAATTTTTGCTGTGCTTGGTATAATTTTTGTTTACAAGTATAAAACTAACGAAAAGAACGGTTTTAAAACTGCAGCGATTTATATGTTTATATCGGCAGCAGGAATGTTCTGGTGCATCGGTTTTGAAACAATTATGGATTTGTTTAACATAACAATTCCATTTTACAATGCAAGAAAGATGATGCTTGTTTTGTTCATTGCAATTGCGGCTTCGGCTGTTGTGGAATTTGTAATGTATTTTGTAAGAAGTGCAAAAGTAAAATAATGAAATTTGGGGCTGTGCATTTTGTCACAGCCCAATTATTTTTTAAAAGAGGTGTTATTATAATTGAAACTTGATTGCTATAACATAAAAAACGGTGTTAATTTATATTATCTTAAAACCGAAAAATTTAAAACAACAAATTTAAGCTTTTTTATTCACAGACCATTAAGCCGCGAAGAGGTTACTTTGAATGCATTGGCTTCAACAGTTATAAGACGCGGCTGCCCTAAATATCCAAAAAGCAAGGACCTTTCAAACGCTTTAAGTGATTTGTATGGTGCGGCTTTTGATACGGGGATTAAGAAAAAAGGCGACAATCAGATTATTACTGCTTCGCTTTCTTTTGCAAACGAAAAATATGTTCCCGGGCATCCTGCAATTTTAAGTGAGGCTCTTGACATTGCTGAAAGTGTACTGCTTAAGCAGGCTGACTTTAATGCTGAGTATGTTGCACAGGAAAAAGAAAATTTAAAATCACTTATTCTGGCACAAAAAAATGATAAAAGGCAGTATGCTCAGGCACGATGTGTTGAAGAAATGTGCAAGAATGAGCCTTATGGAATTTCACGCTATGGTTATGCCGATAAGGTTGACGATATTACTGCCGTGGCTTTGTTTGAGCATTATAAAAATGTTGTTTTGAAATCAGGAGTTGACATTTTTATATGCGGTGATGTGGATATTGATTTTGTTAAAAGCAGAATATCCGATATGTATAAGGATATTGATGTTACGTATGTTGAGTATGAAAAATGCTCTGTTATAAAAGACGTTGCAGAGGTTAATAAAATAACTGAAACAGAGCCTATTGCACAGGGCAAATTAAGCATTGGTTTTCGTACAGGTATTTCGTCCTCTGATAAGCTTTATCCTGCACTTATGATGTACAACGCTATTCTGGGAGGCGGCATTTTCTCAAAGCTTTTTAACAACGTGCGTGAAAAGCTTTCGCTTTGCTACTATGCATCATCAAACGTTGATTATAACAAAGGTGTAATGCTTATTAATTCGGGAATTGAGGTAAAGAATTTCCAAAAGGCGTATGACGAAATACTAAATCAAATTGAAGACATCAAAAAAGGCGTTATATCAGAAACAGAGCTTGTTGCAGCCCGTCTTGGAACAGTTAACAGTATCAAATCTGTAACAGACAGTGCCTTTGGCACGGCAGACTATTATCTTGGCAAGCTTGTTTGCGGCAAAATGATTGACCTTGAAACTTTAAGACAGCTTATTGACAATGTTACCATAGAAGACATTATTGAGGTTGCAGGGAAAATTCAACTTGACACTGTGTATTTTCTTAAAGGAAGTGAGGCGTAACAATGACAGAAAAAATATATGACAGTTTTTTAAACGAAACGCTATATAAGCATACCCATAAAAGCGGGCTTACGATATATAACATACCAAAAACAGGGCATACCAAAAGCTATGCGGCGTTTGCAACAAAGTACGGCTCGCTTATAAATGAGTTCAAGGTTGAGGGTGACAGTGAAATAACAAAAATCCCTGACGGTGTTGCACATTTTCTTGAACACAAGCTTTTTGAGCAGCCTGACGGAACAGATGCGTTTGTTCAGTATGGTAAAACAGGTGCCAATGCAAACGCTTTTACAGGATTTAATAATACTGTTTATCTGTACTCCTGTACTGACAAATTTTACGAAAATCTTGAGATACTTTTAGGTTTTGTTTCAACCCCGCACTTCACTGATGAAAACATTGCAAAAGAGCAGGGAATAATAGGTCAGGAAATACGTATGTATGATGACGACCCGAGCTGGCGTGTTTTCTTTAATATGCTTGATGGAATGTATGTTGATTTTACTGTTAAAAGAGACATTGCTGGTACGGTTGAAAGCATAGCAGAGATTAACAAGGATATTTTATACAAGTGCTACAACACGTTCTATAATCCTGAGAATATGATACTTTTCACCTGCGGAAATGTGGATATAGAAAAGGTAGTTGAAATTGCAGATAAATATGTTACAAGAAAGGAAATCGGGGACGTTAAGTGTTATTTTCCTTATGAACCTGAGCATATAAATAAAAGCGTTGTAACACAAAAGCTTAGCGTTTCAAAGCCGCTTTTTGCAGTTGGCTTTAAGGATACCGATGTTGGCTATGACGGTCAGAAGCTTTTGAAAAAAGAAATCACAACATCCATCCTGCTTGAAATGATTTCGGGTGAGGGAAGCGAGCTTTACAACAAGCTTTACGACAGTGGTCTTATAAACGATTCTTTTGGGTCTGAGTATGAAGGCGAGCCGAATTATGGCTTTTCAAGCTTTATGGGTGAAAGCCCTGACCCATACAAGGTTCGTGATGAAATACTTGCTACATTTGAAAATATGACTTTAAATAAGGATGAGTTCGAAAGAGCTAAAAAGGTTGAATACGGAAGCTTTTTAAGATTGTGGAACAGCATTGAAGGCTTATCAAACACAATGGTTGCAGATTTGTTTAAAAACATTAATATTTTTGACTTTGCAAAAATTTGTGATGAAATAACCTTTGAAGATGTTAAAGAAAGATTTGAAAAGCATTTTAAGAAAGAAAACTGTGTTCTTTCTGTTATAGAACCGTACTAATTAAGACAAGCAATGAATATAATTTGACAAGAGGTGTTTTGTATGAATTTTTCTCCGTCAGTTTATATCATTGCTTGTTTTGTTTTTATTTTACTTTGTATAATTTTTGCAAAGCCGTTAAAGTCGTTGTTTAAGGTTATAGTAAATTCCGCTTTAGGTTGTGCTGCTATTATGATTTTTAATTTTGTAGGTGGCATTTTTGGTGCGTATATCGGGGTGAATGCTTTTACGTCTCTGGTTGTCGGTTTGCTTGGCATACCTGGATTTTTAACCTTGCTTGTTTTACAGTTCTTACTTAAATAAATTTTTCTTTACGTTTGCTTTATCAAGGCTTAATGCAACAAGAATGTATACTGCCCAGCTTCCAAGCCACTGCGTGACGTTTCCCGGAACTGAAGCGGCAGGTGCAACCCAGCTTCCATATATTAATGCTTCGGCAACATAATATCCGCCAACAGTAATGATTATTGTGGGTAGTATTGATATTATGTTTCTTTTGCATATAATTTTATCATTTTTGGAAGTGAACATAAGCGCAATCAGTATTTTAATTATGATTGTAGCCGGTGCCCACACTGCAAAGCCTGAAAAAACGTCTGCAAGCCCGCCACCAATTGCCGCAGCAGCACAGGCGTATGGCAATGGCATCATACTTGCCGCCAAAAATATGATTGCATCACCTAGATGGATATAACCGCCGTTTGCATTTGGCATTGGTGTGTGAAAATATGTAAGCACCAGCGTCAGAGCCGAAAACATAGCTGCTGCTGTTAAATACTTAGTAGATGGTTTTTTCATTATTCTTCTCTCCTTTTACATTTTTTATATCATTTTATCACAAGTTTTTATAAATGTATAGATTTTTATAAAAAAATATGATAAAATATCTTTTTAGAGAGGTGAAGCCGAAAATGTATAGAATTCTGGCTATAGAAAGCTCTTGTGACGAAACAGCAGCAAGCGTTGTATGCTTCGACAATGGCTTTGAAATAAAATCAAATATAATTTCAACACAGATAGAATCCCATAAAATTTATGGTGGTGTTGTTCCTGAAATTGCATCCAGAATGCATATTGAAAGTATATCTGCAGTGGTTGACGGTGCGTTAAACGAGGCTGGTATGACTTTTAACGATATTGATGCGATTGCCGTAACGTATGCTCCTGGCTTGGTGGGTGCTTTGCTTGTTGGCGTAAGTTATGCAAAAGGTCTTGCTTCTGCACTTAATAAGCCGCTTATTCCCGTGCATCATATTGAAGGGCATATATGTGCAAATTATCTTGCGACACCTGATCTTAAGCCACCTTTTTTGTGTCTTGTTGCATCGGGCGGGCATTCAACTATAGTTAAGGTAACGGATTATAATAAATACGAAATCTGTGCAAAGACCCGCGATGATGCTGCAGGTGAGGCGTTTGACAAAATATCAAGAGTGTTGGGACTTGGTTATCCGGGCGGCCCTGCAATACAAAAAGCAGCCGAAACCGGCAATAAGGATGCATTTTCTTTCCCGAAGGTGTCTTTTGCTGAAAATGATGATTTCAGCTTTAGTGGTGTAAAAACCAATGTAATAAATATGATCCATAATCTCACTCAAAAGGGTGAAGATATTCCTGTAAACGATATAGCAGCATCGTTTCAACATTGCGTTTGCGATGTGCTTGCGTCACGCCTTATGGGTATAGCACAAAAAGAGGGTATTTCAACTGTTGCGCTTGCCGGCGGAGTGGCGGCAAACAGTTGTTTAAGAGGGCTTTGTGAGAAGTATGCGACAAAAGCAGGTTTAAGGTTTGTATATCCCCCTATGATACTTTGTACTGACAATGCAGCTATGATTGGAGCAAGGGGATATTTTGCAACTTTTGAAAATAATTTTGCAAAAAGTGATCTTAACGCAGTTGCAACCAAAGATATTATGTAAAGTAAAAGCAACCATAAAAACGGTTGGTAATATGTTAACAAAACCTGTTGATAAAGTTGATAAATCTGTTAATAACCTCGTTTTATCACGTTGAAACTGTTGAAAAGTTGTTGAAATTGTTGATAATGAAATAAAATTCGACGAATTATTACAAAATTATGTCAAACTATATATATAAATAATATTGACATATATTATTCATATATTATAAAATAATAGTATGTTAAAATAATGGAGGAATGTTAAAGTGGGTTTAAATTTAGCACAAAAGATTATTGAAAAACATCTTGTGTCCGGCGAAATGAAGGTCGGTGCAGAAATTTCAATAAAAATTGACCAGACTCTTACTCAGGACTCAACAGGTACTATGGCGTACCTTCAGTTTGAGGCAATTGGTATTCCGCGTGTGAAAACTGAAAAATCAGTTGCTTACATAGATCATAATACGTTGCAGGCAGGCTTTGAGAATGCCGATGACCATAAGTATATTCAGACTGTTACATCAAAGCACGGTATATACTTTTCACGTCCCGGTAACGGAATATGCCATCAGGTGCAGTTAGAACGTTTCGGCATCCCCGGAAAAACTTTACTTGGCTCTGACAGCCATACTCCCACCGGTGGCGGTATCGGTATGCTTGCAATCGGTGCAGGCGGTCTTGACGTTGCTGTTGCAATGGGCGGCGGTGCATATTATCTTACAATGCCAAAGGTTAAAAAGGTTAACCTTACAGGTAAATTACAGCCGTGGGTGTCTGCAAAAGACGTGATTTTAGAGGTTTTGCGTCAACTTACAGTTAAGGGTGGCGTAGGATATATAATTGAGTATTGTGGTGAAGGCGTAAAAACACTTACTGTTCCCGAGCGTGCAACTATCACAAATATGGGTGCAGAGCTTGGTGCAACCACTTCAATATTCCCAAGTGACGAGGTAACACGTGAATTCTTAAAAGCTCAGGACAGAGAGCAGGATTGGATTGAGTTGTTGCCTGATGCTGATGCAGTTTATGATGACGAAATCACTGTTGATTTAGACAAGCTTGTTCCGTTAACTGCAAAGCCTCATATGCCTGACATTGTAGATACTGTTGAAAATGTAGGCCCCATTAAGGTTGACCAGGTATTTATCGGCAGCTGCACAAACTCATCATATACAGATATGATGAAAACTGCGGCAATATTAAAGGGTAAGACTGTTCACCCCGATGTAAGCCTTGTTATCGGCCCAGGCTCAAAGCAGGTTTTAAATATGCTTGCCAAGAATGGTGCATTGGCTGATATGATAGATGCAGGTGCAAGAGTTTTGGAAAGTGCTTGCGGCCCTTGTACCGGTATGGGCCAAGCACCCAAAACAAATGCTATTTCTTTAAGAACAAACAACAGAAACTTTGAAAACAGAAGCGGCACAAGCTCCGCTAAGATATATCTTGTAAGCCCTGAGGTTGCTGCGGCGAGTGCTATCACAGGTGTGCTTACAGACCCGAGAACTTTAGGCGATGCACCAGAGGTTGAAATGCCGAAGCATTTCCTTGTAAATGACAATATGGTTGTTGCTCCTGCACCTTCTGCTGATGATGTAGAGGTAGTAAGAGGTCCTAATATTAAGGAATTCCCTGTAAACGTACCTTTAGCAGATACAGTTTCGGGCGAGGCACTTATTAAGGTTGAAGATAACATTACAACTGACCATATTATGCCATCAAACGCAAAGCTATTGCCGTTCCGCTCAAACATTCCTTATTTGTCAGAATATTGTTTAGCACCGTGTGACCCTGAATTCCCTGCACGTGCAAAAGCAAAAAATGGTGGTTTTATTATTGCAGGCTCAAACTACGGTCAGGGCTCATCACGTGAGCACGCGGCATTGGTTCCGTTGTATCTTGGCATAAAGGCTGTTATCGCAAAATCCTTTGCAAGAATTCATATGGCAAACCTTATTAATAACGGTATTTTGCCTTTGACCTTTGCAAACGAAGCTGATTATGACCTGTTTGAACAGGGCGATGTTTTAGAAATCGGTGATATTGCAGAAAAGATCAAAAATAATCTGCCCATCACTGTAACAAATGTAACCAAGGGCAAGGATGTGGCTGTTGACATTGCATTATCAGAAAGACAGCGTAAGATTATTTTAGCCGGTGGACTACTTAACTTCACAAGAATTTCAGCAGAAAACTAAAGGAGGAAAAACAATGAATGCACAGATAGAAGCAGCAAAAGAAAAATTTGGAAAATTACTTGAGGCTCAGCTTGCAAGAGTTGAAGTGATGAATCAGAATAAAGAGTTTATTGACTACAGTAAGCTTGACGAAATAGTTATCGGCGTAGTGGGCGGTGACGGAATCGGCCCATATATTACAGCCGAGGCAGAAAAAATCCTTAAGTTTATGCTTGAGGGAGAAAAGGTTGTATTTAATAATATCGAAGGTTGCACAATAGAAAACAGAGCGGCTTGCGGCAAGGCTTTGCCCGATGATGTTTTGGCAGAACTTAAGAAGTGCCACGTTATATTAAAAGGCCCAACAACTACACCGCGTGCAGGTGACCCGTGGCCGAATATTGAAAGTGCTAACGTTGCAATGCGTAAAGAGCTTGATTTGTTTGCAAATGTCAGACCTGTTAAGGTTCCTGAACAGGGCATAGACTGGACATTCTACCGTGAGAATACAGAGGGCTCATATGCAGTAGGTTCAAACGGTGTTCACGTTACAGATGATTTGGCAATAGATTTCTGTGTAACAACAACAGAGGGTTCAGAGCGTATAGCAAGAGCGGCTTTTGAGTATGCTAAAAAAGCAGGCAAAACAAGAGTTACTTGCGTTACAAAGGCTAACGTTGTTAAAACAACTGACGGTAAGTTCTTAAAAATTTGTCAGGAGGTTGCAAAGGAATATCCCGAAATTGAGCTTGACGACTGGTATATTGATATTATGACAGCAAAGCTTGTTGACCCCAAGAGAAGAACACAGTTTCAGGTTTTGGTACTTCCCAATCTTTACGGCGATATTTTAACTGATGAAGCCGCAGAGTTTCAGGGCGGTGTTGGTACGGCAGGAAGTGCAAACATTGGTAAGAGATATGCTATGTTTGAGGCTATTCACGGTAGTGCACCAAGAATGGTTACAGAGGGCAGAGCACAGTATGCAGACCCCTGCAGTATGCTAAGAGCGTGTGTTATGCTTTTGGAGCATATCGGTTATATCGAAAAAGCTAAAAAGCTGGAGCGTGCTTTGGATATCTGTATGTATGAAGAAAAGAAGTATCAGATTACAGGCAGAGATACAGGCGTAACAGGAGCTCAGTTCTCAGAATATGTAATGGAAACAATAAAAGCATTATAAGAGGATTTATGAACAATATCGGTTTATCAAAAATACTTGACAATTCCTTTGAATTTCAGGAAATAATAAACTGTATCAAAGACAAGGTGCTGCCCGTTAACGTAAACGGGGTTGTGGAATTCGCTGTTTCGCACCTTGTTTTTTGCGTGTGCGAAAATTTGAAAAAAGGTGCTTTGATTGTAACAAACAACGAAGCAACAGCAAATAAAATATATGAAGATTTATCTGTATTTTATGAAAATGCTTTTGTTTTTCCTCACAAGGATTTGATTTTTTACGATATTGAGGCAGCGGCAAACGATGTAACAGCCAAAAGGCTTTCTGTTATCAACAATCTTATAAATAACAAAAAAAGTATTGTTGTAACGTCAATAAACGCTTTGCTAAGCCCTACGGTAAGCAAGCAGAAGTTTCAACAAAACACGTTTTTATTCAAGCTTGGAGAGCCTTGTGATATGGGCGTTGTTGAACAAAAAATGATTGCACTTGGTTATACCAGAGAGGATATGATTGAGGGTAAGGGGCAATTTGGTATCAGAGGTGATATTATCGACTTTTTCCCTGTGTACAGTGATTATCCGTATCGTGTGGAGCTGTGCTTTGACGAGGTGGATTCAGTAAGAACCTTTGATCCGTCAACTCAGCGTTCTATTGATAAGTATGATGAGGCTTTTGTAACGCCTGCAACAGAAATGATGCTTGGTGAAGAGGAAATCAAAAGCCTTATTGCAAGGCTTAAAACGTATACAAAAACAGAGGATGATGTCCTCCGCACAAATCTGTATAAGGATATTGAAAAGCTTGAAAACGGTTTAAAGCTTTACAGTATTGATAAATATCTTCCTTTGATTTATGAAAAACCGCCTTGTATTCTGGATTATATTGAGAATGATACGTGCGTGTTTTTTATTGAGCCGTCACGCATCAGTGAAAGTCAGCTTGGCGAGGACGTTTTGTTTAATGAAACCATAACTTCATTCATTGAAAGGGGCAATTTGCCGAGCTTTGGCGATAATGCAAAATGGGGAACAGATTATATTGACCTTATAAACAGAGCAAAGGGATATACAATGATTGGCATTTCGGGGCTATCACGTACCTGCCCTGATTATAAGCCCGCACGCCAGCTTTCTCTTACGATGAAGGCACAGGCAACATTTCATGGTAAGGTTGAGTTTTTTCACGATACAGTTAAGCAATATAAAAATGACGGATATGGTGTAACTGTTCTTGCAGGTAATGAGGTTAAGGCGAAAAATATTGTGTTTTCACTTAATGATTATGGAATTGAAGCACGTTACTGCGATAACCTCGATGAACCGCCCAAATCAGGGCAGGTGCTTGTTGCGTCAGGGGTTCAATCAAAGGGCTTTGATTATCCTTTGATTAAGCAGGCAATTATAAGTGACAGAGATTTTTTTGGTGCAGACCGCAAGAAAAAGCGGAAGACTGTAAATAAAAATCAAGAGAGAATTAAAAGCTACACTGATTTAAATGTGGGCGATTTTGTTGTTCATCAGAATCATGGTATCGGGCAGTTTGCAGGAATTGTCAAAATGACTGTTGATGGTGCAACAGCAGATTATCTTCATATAAAATTCAAGGGTGGCGACTGCTTGTACGTACCTACAAATCAGCTTGGACTTATATATAAGTATATAGGAAAAGAAGGTATAAACGTTAAGCTTAATAAGCTTGGCGGAGCACAGTGGTCACAAACAAAGCAGCGTGTTAAAAAGAATTGTGAAGAAATGGCATCAAAGCTTATCGAGCTTTATGCACAACGTCAGCAGCTTGATGGTGTTGCGTTTTCGAAAAATACTGAGTGGCATGCAGATTTTGCCGCAACCTTCCAGTATGAAGAAACAGAGGATCAGCTAAGGGCTATTGCAGAGGTTGACGCTGATATGGAACGACCACGTCCGATGGACAGACTTTTGTGTGGTGATGTTGGATATGGAAAAACAGAGATTGCACTAAGGGCGGCATTCAAAGCGGTGTCTGACGGTTATCAGGTGGCATATTTAGTGCCTACAACTATTCTTGCAAGTCAGCATTACAACACCTTCTGCCAGCGAATGAGGGATTTCCCTGTAAAGGTTGAGATGCTGTCACGCTTCCGTTCTAAAAAGGAGCAGGAGCAGACAGTGCGTAACATAAAGGACGGCACTGTTGATATAATTATAGGAACACACAGAATAGTTCAAAAGGATATCCGCTTTAAAAAGCTTGGGCTTCTTATAATAGATGAGGAACAACGTTTTGGTGTTGCTCATAAGGAAGCTTTAAAGGAAATAAGAAAATATGTTGACGTGTTAACACTTTCGGCAACTCCTATCCCAAGAACTTTGCATATGAGTATGGTTGGTATAAGGGATATGAGCGTGCTTGAAAATCCGCCAAAGGATAGATACCCCGTGTCAACCTATGTTCTTGAGTATAACACAGATATCATACGTGATGCAGTAATGAAAGAGGTAGGCAGAGGCGGTCAGGTATATTATCTTCATAACAAGGTTGAGTCTATAGACGGAGTTGCGGCAAGAATACGAAGCTTTTCGCCTGATATCCGTGTTGCAGTGGCTCATGGGAAAATGACTGAAACACAGCTTGAAAATATTATGCAGCAGGTGTTGGAGCAGGAGGTTGACGTTCTTGTATGCACAACGATAATTGAAACAGGTCTTGATATACCAAACGTAAATACAATTATTGTTGAAGATGCTGACAGAATGGGGCTTTCGCAGTTGTATCAGCTGCGTGGCAGAGTGGGGCGTTCAAACAAAATGGCATATGCGTATCTGATGTATAAAAAAGGCAAAATGCTGTCAGAGGTTGCAGAAAAAAGGCTTAAGGCAATCCGCGAGTTTACGGAGTTTGGCAGTGGCTTTAAGATTGCTCTGCGTGACCTTGAAATACGTGGTGCCGGCAACGTTGTCGGGGCGCAGCAGCACGGGCATATGGATGCTGTCGGATATGATATGTATTGCAAGCTGTTGTCTGAAGCAGTTTCTGAGCTTAAAGGAGTTGAAACAGAGGAGGAAATTGAAACAACTGTTTCAATTCACGTTAATGCCTTTATTCCTGAAAAATATATAAGCGGTGAAAACTATCGCATTGAAATATATAAAAGAATTGCAGGTATTGTTGACCTGCAGGATTCTTATGATGTATATGAAGAAATTGAGGACAGATACGGCGAAGTGCCGATGTCAGTATCAAATCTTATAGATATTTCGTATATAAGAAGCATGGCAAACAGCTTAAAGCTTACAGAGGTGACTCAAAAGGATAGAAATATAATGCTTGTTTTTGGTGAGGGAGATAGGCCTGATTTGAAGATTTTGTCTGCACTTTGTGAGAAATATGGCAGAATGCTTATGTTCTCACCTGTTGCAAAGCCGTACCTCACATTAAAAACAGATGGTAAGAATATATTGGAAAATGTAAAAAAATTGTTACAAGACTATAAAGACTTGAAAGAAACAGAGATATAATGTATAATTAGTGTATGTTTGGATATATAACAATTTGTAAAGATGAGCTTAAAATTAAAGATTATAATCGTTACAGAGCATATTATTGCGGAGTTTGCAAGACAATTGGCAGAAGCTATAATCAGTTAATGCGTCTGGGGCTTAGCTATGATTTGACATTTCTTGCACTGCTTATGGATTCAATGGTGTCTGAAAAATGCAGTATTGTTAATGGCAGATGTTTGAAGCATATAGGCTCAAAGCGGCTTTTTGTGCAAAACAGTAAGGCATTGCGTTACTGTGCTGACCTTAATGTTTTGCTTACAGGGTACAAGCTTATTGATGATATCAAGGACGGATTTTCGCCAAAGGCACTGCTTTTGTCTATTCCTTATGCTTTGCCTGTTTTAAAGGCTAAAAAACGTCAGCCATATCTAGTTGAAAGGATAAAAATGCATCTTGATGAGCTGTCTGTGGTTGAAAAGGAAAAAACAGATAGCATTGACAAAGCGGCACACCATTTTGCACAGCTTTTGGAGGATGTTTTTGCGGGTAACGATGATTTCAGACGGCTTGGATACAATCTTGGGCGTTATATATATATTATTGATGCCCTTGATGATTACGAAAAGGATTTAAAAAGTGGCAATTACAATCCGCTTGTTCAAAGATTCGGAGACAATGTTGCTGAGGTCAGAGAATTTGCAGAGCAATCGTTAATGTTCACGCTGTCACAAGCAGCATTGGAATATGAAAAGCTTAATATACTTAACAACAAGGAAATACTTGATAATATAATATATCTTGGGTTAAAACAGCGTGTGTACACTGTTTTGAAAGGAAGTAAAAATGAGAAATCCTTATGAAATTCTGGGAATAAGAGAAAACGCATCAGAGGCAGAGGTTAAAGCGGCGTACAGAGAGCTTGTCAAAAAGTATCATCCTGACAGCTATGCTGACAATCCTCTCGCAGACCTTGCTGCCGAAAAGCTTAAAGAGATAAATGAGGCATATGACCTTATTATGAAAGGTCAGGCAAAAAGCTATCAAAATAATAGTAGTGGCGGAAGCAGCCACAGCAGTAATACAAGCTTTTATTCTGTTCGTGCTATGATAAATTCTGGCAACATTATTGAAGCTGAGCGTATTCTTATGTCTATGAACAACAGAAATGCAGAGTGGAATTATCTTATGGGCGTACTTAATTTACGTAAAGGCTGGTATGACAACGCACGTTCTTATTTACAGACTGCAGTGAGTATGGAGCCCAACAATCTTGAGTATCGCAATGCATATAACACTGTTATGAATCAGGGCAATATGTACAGAAGTATGGGTGGTAACGCAGGTTCAGACCAGCTATGCGATTGCTGTACACAGCTTTACTGTGCAGATTGCTGTTGTGAATGTATGGGTGGCGACCTTGTATCGTGTTGTTAGGAGGGAGCTATGAAATCTAAAAACATAAGCTTCGGTGGCTTGATGGCTGCACTGGCGCTTTTGCTTTTGTATATGGCAGGAGTTGTTCCGAGCGGTCGCTTTGGACTGATTGCGGCTTCTTCATATGCAATAGGTATTTGTGTTGCAGTTATGGGGATAAAGCTTTCTTTTGCGGCATATGCTGCGGTGACAGTGCTTTCGTTTGTTTTGATTCCTGACAAAACCATTGCTTTGCTATTTGCAATATTTTTCGGGAACTACCCTATGATAAAGCTGCTTGTTGAAAAAATACGCAGGCTTGGTATTGAATGGCTTGTTAAAATTATTGTTTTTAATGTATATGCTATAATTGGTTGGTTTGTTTTGTCACAATTTACAGTGATTGATACAAAAATAATGTTTCCGCTTTTGTGGCTTGTGTTGAACACTGTGTTTGTAATATATGATATTATGTTTAATATTGTTGTAACGAGAATATTAATCATAAAGAAAGGAAGAAACTTATGAAAAAATTATTAAGTGCGGTAATGGTATTGGCAATGGTGGTGGCTTGTATGACAGGCTGCATCGTAAAGGAAGGTCTTGATGGTGAAACAGTTGTTGCAACTGTAAATGGCACAGATGTAACAGCAGATTTTTATGGTTTTTATCTTACACAGATGAAAAAGCAGATTGAAGCAGAGATGAATTCAAACAATGTTGAGGATTTCTGGGAAACAGCAGAGCTTGAGGGCAAAAAGCTTATTGAAACCGCAAGAGAAAAGGCTTTGGATGAGGTTGTAAACGCAATCGTAATTGAACAGAAGGCTGCTGAAAACAAAATCAAAATTACAAAAGAGGAAGAAAATGCAATCAATTCTCAGGTTACATCAATGGTGGCTCAGCTTGGCTCACGTGATAAATATAACGAATGGCTTGCAGAGCAGGGGTTGACTGATGAAATCTACAGAAGATTTATGAAAAACAGTTATCTTACACAAAAGCTTATGAACTCAAATGTTGGCGGTGCAACAGATGAAGAATTGCTTGATTATTACAACAAAAACATTGCACGAGTTAAGCATATTCTTGTTATGAATGTTGATGAAAACAATGCACCTTTAAGTGATGCTGAAAATGCAGAAAAACGCAAGGCGGCAGAGGATTTGTTAAAGCGTGCTAAAGGCGGCGAGGATTTTGATGCATTGGTTGCAGAGTATTCTGAAGACCCCGGTTCAAAATCACAGCCTGATGGTTACTATCTTGGCGAAGGCTTCATTTTAGGCTCACAGGGAAGTATGGTGCCTGAATTTGAGGCGGCTTCATTGGCACTTGAAGTAGGCGGCGTAAGCGATATAGTTGAAACAAGCTATGGTTATCATATTATAAAACGTTATGAGAACGAAAAGAGTATGTTTGATCAGAATAAGGAACAGCTTGTTTCATATACAAAAAGTGATAAGTTTGTTGAGCTTTTAGAGGAATGGAAAGCATCGGCTACAGTTGATGTGAAAAACGACCTTGTTGAAAAATTATAATTAATTTCGGCTGTGCAAATTTTGCACAGCCGTTTTTCGTAAAAAAATGTCGTAAAATGTCGCTTTTTTTATTGTTGTTGAAAAATGGAATAAAATGGAAAACCTTAAAACCCTTGATAAATAACGATTGTTGCGTGAAAAGATGTCGCGCACAGTCGTTTTTTTTATGCTATATTATAACTCCGAAAGGAGGGATGATGATGAAAAACAAGATGGTTTATCTTTCGGTTAAACACATAAATGCAAAGGTTTTAAGAACGATAACAGGCACGTTATCCAGAGACAATCCAAGCGTTTGCATTATAAATCCAAAAATTGCGTTCTCACATACCAAAAATGATGAGTATATGGAAAACAGCCTTGCACTTTTGGATATGTGTGACGAAATGTGGGTAGTCGGCGAGGTATGGAATGCCGAAAAGTATGAAATTGAGTATTGCAGGGATTATAAAATTCCAGTAAAAGCAGTAAGGAGGTAAGAATTTGGCAAAAGGCTGGACAAAAACAAAAGCAATTGAAGATTTAATGAGTATTAAAGAAAATGCTATAAGTGAGCTGCAGAACGACCAAAAGGCTGCAACAGTTGCACTTAACAGCATTAAAGAGCTTAATTCAATTTGTGGAATAAACAAATCCGATGACGAGGCTAAGTCGGATAAGGTTGTGATTAAGGATGACATATAATGTCAGTCTGAAAAAAGTGATAGCACCTGCGTTTTATGATGTTCATCGCGATATTAACAATAACAGTCACACTCATTATTTTATAAAGGGAGGCAGAGGAAGCACAAAGTCGTCATTTGTAAGCATCGAAATGATACTTGGTATAATGAAGTATAAGGATGCGGGAGGAATTGCATTCAGAAAAATAGGGGCGGATTTGAAGGATAGTGTGTTTAATCAACTGTTGTGGGCTATAGATATATTAAAGGTGTCTGAATACTGGTCAGTAAGCCGCACGCCACTGATGCTTACATACACGCCAACAAATCAGCACATCTTGTTCAGGGGAGTAGACGACCCGTCAAAGTCAAAATCCATAAAGCTCAAAAGCGGATATTTTAAGTATATCTGGTTTGAGGAGGCAGACCAGTTTTCAGGAATGCCTGAAATAAGAAAGATTTTGCAGTCCATTATGCGTGGTGGAAAAAATCAAAAGGTTTTTTACACATACAATCCGCCAAAAAGCATAACAAACTGGATAAATTTAGAGTGCAACATTCCGCGTAATGACAGGCTTGTGCATAAAAGCACGTATGAGGATGTGCCGATTAAATGGCTTGGAAAGCAATTCATCACAGAAGCTCTGTATCTTAAAGAAACCAATGAAGAAAGCTATCGTCACGAATATTTGGGTGAGGCTGTCGGCACAGGTGGCGAGGTTTTTAAAAATATCGAGCTTATGGAAATAGCTGATGAGGAAATCAAAGCCTTTGATAAGGTTTATCGTGGGCTTGACTTTGGGTTCAGTGCTGATCCTTGTGCATATGTATGCTGCTTTTTGCACAACAGAAGGCTATATATATTCTATGAGTATTATAAAACCGGAGTTGGCTTTGATACATTAACCGCAGTTATTAAGAATGAAAATCCTTATAACGAGGTTGTTTATGCAGACAGTGCCGAGCCACGCAGTATATACGAGCTTTCGCAAAGGAAAATACGCATTGTACCTGCCAAAAAGGGTGCAGGCAGCATAAATCACGGCATTACAAAGCTAAAAGACCTTGATAGAATTATTATTGACCCCAAAAGATGCCCTAATGCTGCACGTGAGTTTTCAACATACGAGCTTGAAAGCGATTTTTACGGTGGTTTTAAAGCGCATTATCCTGATAAAAACAATCATACGATTGACGCAGTACGCTATGCATTATGCAATCACAGTGCATTTATTAAAGAAAAAAAGATTAAAAGAAAGCCGGATTTCGATATTTTTAATCCCAAAAAACAAGAGGATTATTCGGATTATCTGGGGATTTAAAGGAGGAGTATTTATGATATTGGCAATTATTATTTCAGCTTGTATGGCTGTGCTTATTTACAGACTTGGTTTAAGTGATGGTCAAAGTGCGGCAAGGGGCGAACGCATCAAAAGCACTGTTACTGTTAAACACAGGGAGAATTCCGAGGAGGAAAGGATTAAAAGAGGTATAAAAAGTATTATGGATTTTGGAATGGAGGTAAAGTAAATGACCGAGCATACAAATGAATGGGATTTGTATCAAAGAGGAATCGAATACAAAACAAGACTTGGACTTTACAATACTGTTGAAGAAAATCACAGGTTTTTTCAGGGAGACCAATGGCACGGAGTAAAGTCAGAAGGCTTGCCGACACCGGTTTTTAATATAATAAAGCCGGTTATCAGATATAAAATAAGTGGCATTATGCAAAACGATTTATCCATAATGTATACAAGTGAAAATTATGAGGACAAGGATTATGAAAAGCTAAAGCGTGCGGCTGAGCTTCTTACATTGTATGCAAAGCAGCTTTGGGAAAAGCTTAAAATGAATTATTATAATGAAGAGCTTTTAAAGGACGGTGCTATATCAGGAGATGGATGTGCATATTTCTATTATGATGCTGAAAAAAAGCAGATTAATATGGAAACCATCGACAACACAAATATTTATCCGTCAAATCCGAATAATCCAAGTGTTCAGGAACAGGATTATATCATAATTGCGTTCAGACGAAGTGTTGACAGTGTGCGTGATGAAGCGATTTCAAACGGCGTTTCAAAGGAAGAAACCGATCGTATTACGTGTGATAACGAAACGGAATATTGTGCCGGAGATGTTATAAAGCTTGAGCAGGATGACAGCTATATGTGCACTGTGCTTTTAAAGCTGTGGAAGGATAAGGAAACCAAAACGGTGCATTTTAAAAAGTCAACACGTGATGTGGCTATATGCGAGGATATAGACACGGGCTGCACAATGTATCCGATTGCGATGTTTAACTGGGAGTCACGCAAAAACAGCTTTCATGGTGTCAGTGACGTAACGGGATTAATTCCAAATCAGATTTACATCAATAAAATTGCGGCTATGGTGATGCTTTCTACAATGTATACTGCTTTCCCGAAAATGGTGTATGATGAAAATCTGGTTGACAATCCAAGCAATCAGATTGGTGTTGCAATAGGCGTTAACGGGTCGGATAAGCCGATAAGCAGCATTATTGATTATATTACGCCTGCGTCTGTTTCAAATGATGCATTTGGTATGTTTGAACGTACAATAAGCCTTACCAAAGAGCTTATGGGTGCAAATGAAAGCTCGCTTGGTCACGTTGACCCTGAAAAAGCAAGCGGCAAGTCTATTCTTGCAGTTATGGAGCAATCTGCACAGCCACTTGAAAGCATTAAAAGACGTTTTTATAATTATATTGAAGATGTGGCACTTATCTGGGCAGATATGTTAAAAACATATTTTTCAAAGGACTTCACAGTTTCATATGAAGATGATGAAAAAAAGCCTGTGAACGAGAAAATCGACAGTAAAATTATAGACAAGCTAATTTTGTCTGTTAAGATTGATGTAGGGCCTGCAACACGCTGGAGCGAGCTTGCAACAATGAAAAGTCTTGACAGTCTGCTTAATCAAAAGCATATTACGTTTGACTGGTATGTTGAGCTGTTGCCCGATAATTGCGGTCTGCCAAAGGAAAGGCTGATTGAGCTTGTTAAAAGCAATAAGCCACAGCTTCCTGTTCCGCAGTTTGATGTGTTGGAAAGTATGACTGAGGAGGAAAAGAAAAATGCAGTCAAAAATCCGTCCATACTTTTTGAAAAGTTAAAACAAAATATAGGCAGCGTATAAATCAAATGAGCAGTGTGTCATTGAACACACTGCTCAGATTATAGTAGTTGAAACATATGGAGTTGTATGTTATAGTATAAGAAAGGATTTATGATATTTGGTGGAATATATAGCAATAGAAATGGTCATTTACCACGTGCCAATGGGCGAATTTGGTATGAAGCGGATATAAATTATGAAAAAGGATATAGAAACAATGAACGTATTTTGTTTTCAAATGATGGTTTGATTTTTGTTACGTTTGACCATTATAAAACATTTTCTGAAATTATATAGGAGGTATTTATATGGATTACAATGCTTTTAAACCAATAACAGAAAACCCTATAATTCTGGATTTTTCAAGCTGTAAGTATTGGTATGATATACATCGGTTATTAAAGCTGAAATTTGGATTGCCTGAATATTATGGTGAAAACTGGGATGCATTATGGGATTGCCTAAGGTATTTGTTCTTGGATGAAAAAGAAGTAATTGTAAAAATTTATGGGTTAAATTCATTAAATTATGATTTAAGAGAATATTGCAAGGAAATGCTTGACGTTTTTGAGATGGTACATCGTGAAACTCCGAATTTTGTTTATCATTTATGTTCATAAAAAATGGTCTGTGACAGATTTTTTGATATAATCCCCTTAGAGTAGACACTTGAAATAACAAAAATGTTTCAAGACTATTCTGAGGGGGTTTTTCTATGCCTAATTTTAAAGTCGACTATGAAAACAAACTAAAAGCAGTATTAGAGTATTTGGATGGAAACACATCACAGACGATTATGGCAAAAAAATACGGTGTGTCTATTGCTTCGTTTCAAACTTGGGTAAGAAAATACGAATCTGAGGGTGCGGATGGATTGAAACCATCTACAACAAACAAAAAATATTCTGTCGAATTAAAATACGCAGCAGTTTTAGATTATCTTTCCGGAGTTGCAAGCCAGGAAGAAATTTGCAAAAAATATAAAATTTCAAGTAAAGTTCAACTCCAACGTTGGATTTTGTGGTATAATGGTCATAAAGAATTAAAAGATACTCGTTCTGGAGGAAATAAACTTATGACTAAAGCAAGAAAAACCACATTTGATGAAAGAATAGAAATTGTGAAATTCTGTATTGCAAACGATAAAAACTATGCCCTAACTATGAGTCAATACAATGTTTCATATCAGCAAATTTATCTTTGGGTTCGCAAATATGAGCAGAAAGGCATTGATGGGTTAATTGATGGTAGAGGCAAAGCTAAAGCTGAATCGGATTTGACAGAGATAGACCGTCTCAAAGCCAAAAATCAAATTTTGGAAGCAGAGAAAAAACGGCTCGAAATGGAGATAAATGTCCTAAAAAAATTGCAGGAGGTAGAAAGGAGGCGACACTAAGCGGAGTTCGATTAGAAAACAGCTTCATAACTATCAGAGAGTGCCACACAGAGTATAATTACCCCGTTGAGTGGTTGTGTGAATTACTTAATATTAATCGTTCCTCATACTACAAATGGCTTAAAAGGAAACCGAGTAAAAGACAATTAGAAAACGAGCAATTGGCAGAAAGAATTACAGATATGTATAACAAGCACAATGGTGTGTTTGGCACAAAAATGATGAAAATACATATCAACAGAGAGTATAAAAGCAAGTACAATCATAAAAGGATTCGTAGAATAATGCGTGTATTAGGGTTATCTTCAGTTATACGAAGACAAACACATTCATGTACTAAAAGCAATCCTAAAGAACAAGCTGCCGAAAACATATTAAACAGAGAATTCAGCGCAGAAAAGGTTAATCAAAAATGGTTAACAGATGTTACTGAATTCAAGTATGGAAATGAACAAAAAGCATATTTGAGTGCAATTCTTGATTTGTGTGATAAGAGGATTGTTTCGTTTGTATTTGGTCATAGAAACAATAACGAAATAGTGTTTCAAACATTTGATATTGCGGTATCTGAAAATCCCGGAGCAACACCGCTGTTTCATAGTGATAGAGGATTCCAATATACAAGTCCTGCATTTAAGAACAAGCTCGCACAAGCACATATGATCCAAAGTATGTCACGAGTGGGTAAATGCATTGATAATGGACCGATGGAAAGCTTCTGGGGATTTTTAAAAACAGAAATGTATTATTTGAGAAAGTTTGATACATTTGAGGAACTTAAGAACGCAGTAGAAGAATATATCTATTACTACAACAATAATCGCTATCAAGAAAAACTTTGTTGTTTGTCACCGATGGAATATCACGAGTTAATGGCAGCATAAAAATATACACCCCACAAAAACTGTGGAGTGCATATCATAAAATTTTTGTTATTTACACTGTCTACTTGACAGGGCGGGGTTCAGAGAATACAGCTCTTCATTATACCTGTTTTTATATTCCTTTTCAAACACAAAGCTCCACGGAATACCATTTCTTGAAATCTGAGGCTCATCAGTAAAAAAACCCTCAATATCGTTACCATATTTTTTATAATATGGTTCATATGCAACTTCAATAAATTTTTTTATAACAGTTTTATCTAAAGT
>JAZNGX010000157.1:0-1784 GCA_045576675.1 Clostridia bacterium
ATATTTACAAGTGTTTAAGCTTTCGATAACACTGTCTACCAGAAAAGCCTTTGAAAACAATCCGAGCATTGAAAATAGTCCTGCTTGTATGTTGAAAACAAAAAACGAACTCGCGGCAACAACAAAATCAACAGTAAGTAAGGCTTTACCAACGTCAATATCCGTAAACTTTTTCATAATCAAAGCAGCAATATCCGTCCCTCCGGATGATGCATCACTATTGAAAATCATTGCTGAACCAATGGCCGTGAGAAGCATAGCATACACTAATTCTAAAAGCGGTTGATTTGTAAGCGGAGCAGGAAGCGGTATAAATAACTCAAAGATATATGTAATAGCTGAATAAAACATACTGCAATAAATTGTTTTAACGCTGTTTTTCCATCCTAAAAACATAAAACCTAACAGCAAAAGTGCAATATTTAAAATCCAAATCCATACCGCCGGTGTGACAGGTGAAATATTACCCAAAATAGTACCTATTCCGGTTACGCCACCGGTTGCAAAGCCGTTCGGAATCTTAAAGAAATATACACCTACAGAAAGAAGTATACAACCAATATTCATATAAATAAAATTCTTTAGTTTTTTGTTTTTCATATTTTGCTCTTCCTTTTAATTCTGTATATAAGTATTATAATGAGTTATATGCTATTAGTTCATTATAGCATTTTGTGCCAGTTTCGTCAATGCTGTAAGCAAAATGCAAAAAACTATTGTTAAATTCCAAAAATTGTTGTATAATATATTTAACTATGTAAATTTGGGTGGTTTATTATGAATAAAATTAATGTTTTGGGAGTTAATATAGACAACGTAACAATGAGTGAGGCGGTTAACAAAGCAATGTCTTTGATGGATGGTACGCCGCACAGCGTTTTCACGCCCAATCCTGAAATCATAATGGTTGCTCAGGAAAAGCCTGATATGATGGCGGCACTTAACAATGCGGATATATGCCTGCCTGACGGAATTGGTGTAGTTATTGCGTCAAAGCTTAAACACAATCCGTTAAAGGAACGTGTTGCAGGCTTTGATTTCTGCTGTGAGCTTATGAAAACGGGCAAAAGCTTTTACTTTTTCGGCAGCAAGCCCGAAATCGCTGAGGAGGCTGCACGCCGTATGAAAGAAAAGGGCGTTAATGTTGTAGGCTTCCATCACGGTTATTTTGATGATGATACGGAAATTATAAATGATATAAACGAAAAACAGCCTGATATTGTTCTTGTGTGTCTTGGTATGGGCAAGCAGGAAAAATGGATTGCAGACAATATGCATAAGCTTAAAACCTCTATGCTTATTGGTGCAGGCGGAACGCTTGATGTTTTAGCTGATGCTGTTAAGCGTGCACCTGAAATTTATCAGAAGCTTAATATCGAATGGCTTTACAGAACTGTTAAACAGCCGTCAAGAATACCAAGAATTATGGTGTTGCCAAAATTTGTAATAAAGGTGATGAAATCATGCTGATAGTAATAGAGGGAGTAGACGGCAGTGGAAAGCAAACACAGTCTGAGCTTTTGGAGCAGCGTCTTGTTAATGCAGGAAAGACAGTAAGAAAGCTTGCATTTCCAAATTATCAGGGCGAAACCTCTGCCCTTGTAAAGATGTATCTGGGCGGAAAATTTGGTGACAATCCCAAGGTGGATACGGTCAACATGGGTTTGATATATGGTCTTGCATCAATTCCCGGCTGCGAAAATTATCTGGAGTGGGGTACGAAGGATGTAGCCGCCTTCTTTGCCCGCACCCAGGCCGCTGAGGAAGAACGGTTGGGGTACAGG
>JAZNGX010000158.1:0-2132 GCA_045576675.1 Clostridia bacterium
CACCATACTTTTCAGGAATTTCTATAAAAACAGTATAGTCTGCCATATTCTCACATCCGATCAATTTCTTTTAGCAGAATAGATTTAACTTTGTTAAATCTATTCTACCATCTTATAACAAATAAATCAATCAGAACAAAAAATCCTGTTATACAACAGGATTTTTTTAATATAAAATTATAATTTTTCTATAAGCTTTTCTCTTAATTTAAACAAATATCCGTCATCCTTTGGATAATCGTCAAAACGGACATCAAAGCCTGCAGTTTCATCAATGATTTTAACAACCGCTTCCTTACCAAGCTTATTTTCAAGCAATTTGCAAAGTGCAATATCCTGCAGTGCCTCATAAAACACCATACCACGTGCTGAGTGGTATGCACCGTCAGGTGCGGGATACACTGTAAACGGGTCACCGGACTGGAACGCCAAATCTGCAGACGATGTAAGATATGGGTTAATAGTATATCGCGAAAAGCCGGAAAAATAGAAATTAAATCCCCACTGCAAAAATCCCGATATACCAAACTTATACATTTGTATGCCCATTATTCTGTTGCGATATCCCGACATAGACATAAATCTGTTCGATACCTTTTTGCCCTCGCCGCAACAATAATAAACCCATCTTTCATCGATAGCCTCGTCCAAAAACGGGCCAATGTGGTCTGATGCACACACAGGAATTTTAATTGCACCGTTTTTGAAAAACTCAATATCAGACAAAGCATCAAAAATCTTGCAATCACCTGTCAGCGAACGAACAAGCTCAACATTTTTCATAAAGACCTCAAGATGCTTTTTAACAGGCTCGTCTGAAATATGAAAATACATTTTGTCACCATAGCCACAAGAAGTTACAAACTCAATAACTGCCGGTACATACTGCTTTAAAAACTCGCGGTATTCAACACTGTCTGCCGCCGTCTGCCATCCGAACATAAAGTCTGTTTTACCATTCTCGGTAACAAGTATATTAGGTGAGCATTTTGCACCCCACTGGGTAAACAAATGTGCCATTTCAAGATACTTTATATTGTTCTTTTTACAAAGCTGTATCCACCTTCCAAGCTTTGCAAAATCAAACACATATTTTTCGCCACACTTTTCGATATCAACAAGCTGAACAACAGGTCTTTTTGAACCAACAGCCGTATCAAGCGGTGGAGTATGTATCGGTGTAAGCAGCATATTTATACCTATGTCATATGCTGCCGCCATATATTTATCTATCAAATCCCAATGCCGTTCAGAAAAAATTTCGGCACCATGCACTGAAGCGATACAATCAGTGTGAAACCACTGAGTCATCCTAAGCTCATTTTCAGGCAGAACCTCAGGCAAAACCTCAAGAGTAACCTTGCTTACAGCAGTGAAAGGAAACTCAACCTCAGGCCACGCAATTTCTACTGAAAACGAAACCTCAATATCATACCTGCCCGGTTTGAAATCCTTTGGAACGTCCACCCTTACCCACACAAGAGAATCAGAAGTGTTAACTGCCATAAAGCCGTTGGTATCAGAAAGCGGTATAAGAGCATCAGGTATGTTACACTGCTCACGCACAAGATAATCCTCATCGCTTTCGTTAATATCTCTGCCTATCGGAACCGGCAAATCACAAAAAACAGGCATATTCCTATATACCTTAACATAGTCAGCCAAAGGAGAGTTAACAGCCACCTTAAGCTTTCTTTGTTCGGGGCATTTTACTAAAATCTGATACGAATAACGTTCGCCCAAAAGAACCTTGCATTCCTTTACAGGAGTTGGGATTCGGCTGTTTTCCTTGAAAATTTTATCTAGTGACGAATATGCATTTACTTCTATCATAACAACACCTCATTTATGCATTAAAAACGGTACATAAATGTACCGTTCAGACTGTCGAAAAAGTCGGTTAACCGCAAGCATTTTTAATATTTTTATATTTGTGTGGTGTGACATATTCTGTACACTACCCAAGTAATAGTAATATACAAAAAACAATTAGCATCAAAAACCGCTGAAACCTTGAGTTTTCAGCGGTTTTATGCTTGCTTTCGTCCAACGCAAGCTCTACCGTATACTCATACGCCTACGAGCTTGTGTTGAACAAATTCACCTTTCTTTTTCAACGTCTGCCAGCGTGT
>JAZNGX010000159.1:0-10174 GCA_045576675.1 Clostridia bacterium
GGGAAGCATTTTGCGATGCATTCCTTCATTAGCTTGCATTTTTCACCTGTTTTTTTACTGCATTTTGCAATATGCTCGTCCAAGTCATACTGCTTTATAAATTCGCTTATTATCATCTGTGAAATAACGTTTGTATGTACGTCACTTACCTGCTTACATACAACACATTTTTCGATAAGCTCTTTGTCTGCACATAAGAATCCAACACGCAAACCGGGTGCGATTATTTTTGAGAATGAACCTGCATAAATAACAATGTTGTCAGTATCCATTGACTTGATTGTAGGAACAGGCTCACCTGCAAATCTTAATTCACCGTAAGGATTGTCCTCTAAAATCATTACACTGTGTTTTTTTGCAACCTCTAAAATCTGCTTTCTTTTAGCCAGTGACATTGTTCTGCCTGACGGATTCTGGAATGTGGGAATTGTATAAATCAATTTGATGTTTTTGTTTTGTGTAAGAATTTCATCAAGCTTGTCTATGTTCATTCCGTCTTCATCCATTGGTACGCCGTAAAGCTTTGCATTGTATGAACGGAAACAGTTTAATGCACCTACAAATGACGGAACCTCGCAGGCAACACCGTCACCCTCATTTAAAAGTGCCTTTGATGTGAGCTCGATGCCCTGCTGACCGCCTGAAACAGTGATGACACTGTCATTTTCGTTACCTACGCCCTGCCTTGCCAGACGTTCCTTTGTCTGCTCAATGAGCGGTGCATAGCCTTCTGTGATACCATACTGCAGTGCAGTAGTGCCCTGATTTAAAAATATATTTTTTGAGATTTCTGCAATTTCTTTATTTGGATAAAGCTCCGGTGAAGGCATACCACCAGCAAATGAAATCATACCGGGGCGTGCAATCGCCTTAAAAGCGGCTCTTATTGCGGAACCCTGAAGATCTTTAACTCTGTTTGAAAACTCTATATTCATATTGATTACTCCTTTGCCAAATTTCTACAAATATATTGTACCACAACAACCAACACTTGACAAGAACAAATTTAAAATATATTATATATGTATGTAAATTTTTTATTAACTACTTTAAGGAGAGGATTTATAATGGCAAAAGCAAGAACACGTTTTGCTCCAAGCCCTACAGGATATATGCATATCGGTAATTTGCGTACAGCTTTGTATGCGTATCTTCTTACAAAATCAATGGGCGGAGATTTTATTTTAAGAATTGAGGACACTGACCAGGGCAGACTGGTTGAGGGTGCCACAGATGTTATATATAACACTTTAAAGGAAACAGGTCTTTTCTGGGATGAGGGTCCGGATATCGGTGGTAATTACGGTCCGTATATCCAGAGTGAGCGTAAGGATTTATACAAAGAATATGCAATGAAGCTTGTTGAACAGGGTAAGGCTTATTATTGCTTCTGTGATAAGGACAGACTGGACAGAGTTCGTCACGAATGTGAGATTCAGAAGAAACCGCCGAAGTATGACAGACATTGCCTTTCACTTTCAAAAGAAGAAATTCAGGCTAAGCTTGATGCAGGCGAACCTTATGTTATAAGACAAAATATGCCGCAGTCAGGCACAACTTCTTTTGACGATGCAGTTTTTGGCAGAATTACTGTTGAAAATATTACTCTTGACGATAACGTTCTTTTGAAATCTGATGGTATGCCAACCTACAACTTTGCAAATGTTATTGACGACCATCTTATGGGTATAACTCACGTAATAAGAGGCAACGAATATCTGTCTTCAACACCTAAATACAATTTGCTATACGAAGCTTTTGGCTGGGAGATTCCACAGTATATTCACTGTTCGCCTGTTATGCGTGACCATTCACACAAGCTTTCAAAGCGTGATGGTGATGCTTCTTATGAGGATTTTATCAAAAAAGGTTATCTTAAAGAGGCAGTAATAAATTATATTGCTCTGCTTGGCTGGAGTCCACAGGGTGAACAGGAAAAGTTCACAATTGATGAGCTTGCAAAGGTGTTCTCAGTAGAGGGTATCAGCAAATCACCTGCTATTTTTGACGAAGCAAAGCTTGCGTGGTTAAATGGTGAGTATATCAGGGATTTAACACCTGAACAGTTCCACGAAAAGGCAATGCCTTATTACGATGGAATTATAACAAATCCTGCAATTGATACAAAGAAAATCAGCGTTCTTTTGCAGAAAAGAACTGAAAAGCTTTCGGACATTCCTGAGCAAATTGATTTCTTTGAAAAGCTTCCTGAATATGATAACGAGCTTTATGTTCATAAGAAAATGAAAACAAATGAAGAGAATTCAAAGACGGCTCTTGTTGCATTGAAGGAGCTCTTTGAAAATCAAACAGAATGGACATTTGATGCAATTCACGATGCTGCAATGGGTCTTGTTGAAAAGCTTGGCGTTAAAAACGGTCAGCTTTTGTATCCGTTAAGAGTTGCTCTTTCAGGAAAGGCATTTACACCGGGTGGCGGTGTGGAAATTGCAGAAATTCTTGGTAAGGAAGAAACCTTAAATAGAATTGATGCTGCTATTGCAAAGCTATGAAAAACATCCCTGTAATTATTGATACTGACCCGGGCACAGACGATGCCGTAGCACTGCTTGTTGCGAGTGCATACGGACTTAAGGTTGACACTGTTGTGTCGGTTTATGGCAATGTAAGTCACGAAAACACTCACAGAAACCTATGCAATCTCAATACAATGCTTGGAATAAATGCAAGGGTTTTAAAGGGTGCTTCCTTGCCGCTTGATGGCAACGGGTTTTCGGCTGAACACGTTCACGGTGCTAACGGAGTGGGCGGCGTAAGCTTGCCACAGGCAGAACAGGCAAAAGACAGCGATGATTTTGTAAAAGAGCTTTATGAGAAAATGAAAGAGCTTGGCAGGGTTGATTACATTGCTTTAGGACCGCTTACAAATCTTGCGACTGTTATAAAACGTTATCCTGATTGTATAAAATATATTGATACACTAACAATAATGGGTGCGGGGTTTGAAGTGTCAAATATCCCTCATAATGCTGAATTTAATATCGGTTGTGACCCGACAGCTGCAAGGATTGTTTTTGAAAGTGGTATCAAAACAAAGCTGATTCCGCTTGATGTAACGCATAAAATTGCATTGTCTGCCAAAGAAATAAGCTATATAACAGATGATGCTGTTTGCGGCATAAAGGGGAAAATGGCGGATATTATGAGATATAATTACAAAACTGCAGTTGCAAAGGGTGATGAGGGAGCATTGGTCCACGATGCAACGGCGGTTATTGCATATCGTTATCCCGAAAGGTTCACAGGGATAAGTGCTTGCATCAGTGTGGATGCTTACGGTGCAACAACGTATAACAAAAACGGAAACGTTACTGTGTATCTTGATGCAGACAGACAATTTGTTGTTGAACAATTAAAAATATGTTATGGAGAAATATAGATGCTTTTAAACTGTTCTAATATAACAAAATCATATGGAACAGATACTGTTATTATGCCGTCGTCTTTCGGTGTTTATGAGAATGATAAGGTGGGCATTGTCGGTGCCAACGGTGCCGGCAAAACCACCCTTTTTAAAATTCTGACAGATGAATTATCGCCAGATGGCGGAGCAGTGTACAAGTCCAATGATTTAAAAATTAAATATCTTGAGCAGCACGTTGGCTACAATTCTGACAAAACTGTTATGCAGGAAATTGAAGAAGCCTTTGCAGAGGTTATGGCGGTGGAAAACGAGCTTAACAGGGTTACAGAGCTGATGCAAAGCAGTGCCGATGAGAATGTTATTATACTGCATCACAGCTTATCTGAAAAATTTGAAACGATGGGCGGCTTTACTTATAAAAGCAGAGCAAGGTCTGCACTTATGGGGCTTGGATTTACTGATGTTGATTTTACCAAGTCGTTTTCGACATTAAGCGGCGGTCAGAAAACAAGAGTAATGCTGTGCAAAATTTTGTTGAGCGGTGCTGATTTACTGCTGTTAGACGAGCCCACAAACCATCTTGACCTTGACAGTGTTGTGTGGCTTGAGGGCTTTCTTGCAGATTACAACGGTGCTTTTATGGTGATTTCTCACGACAGATATTTTCTTGATAAAATTACTAACAAAACCTTTGATATGGATAACGGAAAGGTTACCTGCTATAACGGAAACTATTCAAAGTATCTTGTGTTAAAGGAAGAGGCTGAAAAAACTGCTGAGAGAAAATATGAAAATCAGATGGATGAAATCCATAAGCTTGAAGGGATAATCAAACAGCAAAAGCAGTGGAACAGAGAACGCAATATAAAAACTGCCGAAAGCAAACAAAAGGCTATCGACAGAATCAAAGCACAGCTTGAAACACCTCAGGCTATGCAGGAAAGTATAAGATTTTTGTTTAATACTGCTGAAAGCTGCGGTAACGAAATTCTGGACTGCAAAAACCTGAAAATGGGATTTGGTGACAAAATTTTGTTTGAAAACGGGAATATGTTTATTAAAAAGCAGGAAAAAGTGTTCTTGACAGGTGGAAACGGATGCGGAAAAACCACTTTTATAAAAATTATTAATGGTGAGCTTGCTGCACTTGATGGTGAGTTTAAGCTTGGTGCAAACGTCAGAATAGGTTACTATGACCAGACACAGGAGTGCCTTCAGCTACACAAAACACCCTTTGACCAGATAAGTGACGATTATCCGAAGATGACCAATACTGAAGTACGTAACGCACTGGCGGCATTTTTGTTTAAGGGTGACGACGTTTTTAAACAGATAAGTGAATTAAGTGGTGGTGAACGTGCAAGGGTTGCACTTTTAAAGCTGCTTTTAAGCGGTGCTAATTTTCTTGTACTTGACGAGCCTACAAACCACCTTGACATACGTTCGCGTGAAGCATTGGAAAAGGCTCTTGATGATTATGACGGAACTGTCCTTGCGGTGTCGCATGACAGATATTTTATAGAAAAGCTTGCAACTAAAATTTATCATATGGAAAACTGCGGCATAAAGGAATACAACGGAGGCTATGCATACTTTTGTGAAAAGCACAAGGAAGCCTCGGCTGATATACAAAAACCAAAAAAGAATGAAGATGCTGCATTGTCATATAAGGAACAAAAACGTATTGAAGCAGAAAAACGAAAGGCTGAAAATCAGCTTAAAAAAACAGAGGAAGAAATCGGGCAGACCGAGGCTGAAATTGATGCTTTGAATGAACAGCTTTTGTTGCCTGAAATTGCCACTGATTACGTTAAGGCGACCAAGCTTACAGAGGAGATTGACAGACTTTCTGTTAAACTTGACGAATTATATGTGCTTTGGGAACAGCTTTCACAGTGATTTTGCAAAAAATAAAAATGGTTTTTGCAAAAATATTGACAGTATAGCGTAAATATGGTATCATTTATTATAATTTTTGCAAAATTTTTAATTCCGTTTTTAAAGTTGGTGTGAATATGATTAACAAAGAAAATATAATGAACGAGTACGTGGATTTGTCACATAAGCACGTTGGTATTGACCCTAATTATTACCAGACCTATGACGTAAAGCGTGGTTTGCGTAATAAAAACGGCACTGGCGTGTTGGTGGGGCTGACTTCAATAGGTAGTGTTCATGGCTATATTATAGATGAAAATGAAAAGGTAGACGTTGAGGGTATTTTAAGATATCGCGGCGTTAACGTTAACGATATTGTAAACGCCTGCGTTGCAGAGGATAGATTCGGGTTTGAGGAAACTGCGTTTTTGCTGCTTTTTGGTTGTCTTCCCACTAAAGAACAGCTTGATGATTTTTGCGAGCTTTTAAGTGAAACGAGAAGATTGCCTGATAATTTTACTGAGGATTCTATATTGAAATTTCCCAGCAAGGATATTATGAATAAGCTTGCACGTTCTGTGCTAACGCTTTATTCGGAGGATGAAAAGGCAGACGATACAACGCTTACTAATGTTTTAAGACAGTCAATTGAGCTTATTGCAAGATTTCCTGTTATTGTTGCACAGGCTTATCAGGCAAAAAAGCACTATTTTGATGGCGAAAGCCTGTATCTTCATCAGTGCGTTCCTGAATATTCAACTGCAGAAAACTTTTTGCATATGCTAAGACCTGACAATAAATTTACCGAGCAGGAGGCAAAACTGCTTGACTTATGCCTGATACTTCACGCAGAACACGGCGGAGGTAACAACTCGGCATTTACAACTCACGTTGTATCATCAAGCGGAACTGATACATATTCTGCAATAGCTGCGGCAGTTTGCTCGCTTAAGGGTCCTAAACATGGTGGTGCAAACAGCAAGGTTATGGGTATGATGAAGGAAATAATGGATAATGTTAAGGACTGGGCAGACCGTGACGAGGTTGCGGCATACTTAAAACGCATTCTTAACAAAGATGCATTTGACCATTCAGGTCTTATCTATGGAATGGGTCACGCAGTTTACACGTTGTCAGACCCGCGTGCTGTGCTTCTTAAGAGAAGTGCAAAGGAGCTTGCTGAAACAAAGGGTATGATGAAGGAGTTTAATCTGTACTCTCTTATTGAAGAGCTTACGCCTGATTTGTTCCACGAGCATAAGAATAACAACAGACCTATTGCACCGAATGTTGATTTTTACAGTGGCTTTGTTTATTCAATGCTTAACATTTCGCCTGAGCTTTACACACCGCTTTTTGCGATGTCACGAATAGTTGGCTGGTGTGCTCATCATATTGAAGAAATCGGCTACGGCGGTAAAATTATGCGTCCTGCATACAAAAGTGTTGCACATAAGCACGGCTATGTGCCGGTTAACGAAAGATAAATATATTATTGAAATGCATATTTTACAATAGTAAGGTATGCATTTTTGTTTTGCGTATAAATATATGTATAAAAATCCTTTGTGAAATATTACTATATTGAATATATAATATTGTGCAATTTTTTGATAAAAATCACTAGGAATTTCGCCTCTTTTGTGGAATAATAAAATTAAGTAGATTTTTTGACATCAGAGAATACTACAATATAGTAAACAGGAGGCTATGATTTATGAAACAATTTTCAATCGACAAAATAAGAAATGTTGGCGTACTTGGACACGGTGGTTGCGGTAAGACATCGTTAGTTGAAGCGATGCTTAAATTCGCAGGTGTTTCAGACCGTTTCGGTAAAGTTGTTGACGGAACAACAGTAACGGACTTTGACCCTGAAGAGATTAAACGTAAGATTTCGATTAATACTGCAATTGCATCTTTTGAATATAATGACACTAAGCTTAATATCATAGATACTCCCGGGTATTTTGATTTCGTTGGTGAAATAGTTCAGGCAGTTCGTGTTATGGATTCTGCAGTTATCGTTTTGAGCGGTAAATCCGGCGTGACTGTTGGTGCTGAAAAATCGTGGGATTACTGTGTTAAGAGAAATATTCCAAAAATTCTTTTTGTTAATAAAATGGATGATGACCATGCTGATTTCCAGAAGGTTATGGATCAGTTAAGAGAAAAGTATGGTAAAATGGTTGTTCCGTTCCAGCTGCCTATTATTGCAGATTACAAAATGCAGGGCTTTATTGACGTTGTTGGTATGAGAGCAAAGTATTTCCAGGATGGCCCTCTTCGTGATGAAGATATCCCTGCTGATATGATGGCAGAGGTTGAGCCTTTAAGGGAAATGATTATTGAATCTGCTGTTGAAACCAGTGAAGAAATGATGGAAAGATACTTCAACGGTGATGAGTTTACCGTGGATGAAATCAAAAAGGCTGTTAAAGCAGGTGTAAGAGAGCATACGTTGGTTCCTGTTCTTTGCGGAAGTGCTCTTACAAACCGTGGTCTTGGTGTTTTGCTTGATTCAATCTGCAAATATCTACCATCACCCGAAGATTCTGACCTTGAGCTTACAACAGCAGGGGAAGAGGTTAAGCACGACGCTCCGTTCTCCGCAATTGTGTTTAAAACAGTTGCAGACCCATTTGTAGGTAAGCTTTCATATTTTAAGGTTTGCTCTGGTGAAATCAAAGCAGACTCAACTGTATTTAATTCTTCAAATAAAACAAATGAAAAGATAGGTAAGCTTTATTTTACATTTGGTAAAAAGCAGATTGAAACAAACTCTGTTTTTGCAGGTGATATCGGTGCCGTTGCAAAGCTTGCATCAACCAAAACAGGTCAGACACTTTGTGCCGTTGGTACAGATATTGAGCTTGAGGGCGTAGACTTCCCTGTTGCAAATCTGTCACTTGCAATTAAGCCTAAGGCTAAAGGTGATGAAGAAAAAATTAGCAGTGGCTTGCAAAAGCTTTGCGATGAGGATATGACATTCAAGATTACAAACAACACAGAAACAAAGCAGATGGTTATAAGCGGTGTTGGCGAAATGCATCTTGATGTTATTACAAGTAAGCTGAAAACAAAATTCGGCGTTGAGGTCGATCTTGTTGAACCCAAGGTTCCGTACAGAGAAACAATCCGTAAAAAGGTTAAGGTTGAAGGTAAGCATAAAAAACAGTCCGGTGGTCATGGCCAGTTTGGTCACGTTTGGATTGAATTTGAACCGGGTGAAACAGAAGCACTTACTTTTGAAGAAAAGATTTTCGGTGGTGCTGTTCCGAAAAACTTCTTCCCTGCAGTAGAAAAGGGTTTGCAGGAAAGTATTTTGCAGGGCGTGCTTGCAGGATATCCTGTTGTTAACTTAAAGGCTACTTTGGTTGATGGTTCATATCATCCTGTTGATTCATCTGAAATGGCGTTTAAGGTTGCGGCTTCTCTTGCATATAAAAAAGGTATGGAAGAGGCAAATCCTGTATTGTTAGAGCCTATCGGAAAGCTTGAGGTTATAGTTCCGTCAGAATATATGGGCGACGTTATGGGTGATGTTAATAAACGTCGTGGACGTGTTTTAAATATGGAGCCGTATGATAAAAAGCTCCAGAAGGTTACTGCCGAAGTTCCTATGAGCGAAATACATAAGTATGCAACAGACCTGCGTTCAATGACTCAGGCAAGAGGCTCGTTTACAATTGAGTTTGCTCGTTATGAGGAGGCTCCGCCGCAGGTTGCACAGAAAATTATAGAAGAAAGCAAAACTGAATAAAAAATATTAGCCGGTTTGAGTTTATCTCAAACCGGCGTTTTATTTGTTGATGTGTCAATCAGTTTTTTACCATATTTTCTGTAATGATTCATTATTGCTGACGCAGTTATTTCTATTTCTTTGTTTGAAATATGCTTTAGCAGTCTGAATTTGTTGCAGTATAGCTGACAGTCAATATAAGAAACATCACCTGAGTTTATTACTAGGAATGGGAAAATATGCATTGAGTTTATATTCATACAAAGTGCTGATACCAAATAAAAATTTTGCTTTTGCACTGTGAATCCGTTTAAAATACCGTGTGCAATATAACCATGTTTATTGACTTCAAACATTATGTTTATAGTTTTACCCATTTCTTTAACATTGATTTCGCGTGTGGTGATTATTATGGAGTCTTTGCATTTTGAAACACTTGAATAAAGTTCAATTCTTTTTAAAGCTTTTACAATTTGCTTGCTCATCCTTTTCATTAATTTGCTCCCTTTGTGTATGTTTAAAAGAATTATACAATCAAATCCACTATTTGTCAACAAAATTCCACACATAAATGTGCTTGTTGGGGTAAAATGTTTACAAGGAGTGGAGTTTATGAACAAGCAATTTGCTGAGACGCTTAAAAATCTCAGAGTTAAAAAAGGGCTTACTCAAAATCAGTTGGCGGCAAAGCTGTGGCTTAACAAATCCATAATTTCAGCATATGAAAACGAACAACGTATGCCGTCGCTTGATGTTTTGATAAAGCTTTCATATGAATTTAATGTTTCGATTGAGTATCTGCTGGGGATAAACAAGAACAGTACTGTTGATGTGACAGGGCTTAGTGACGAACAAATTTCGGCAGTTAATACAATAATTGAATTATTCAGAAATGATAAAAGCACGAAATAAGACTCGTGCTTTTATTAATTGACAAACAATACAAATAATGGTAGTATATAATAGTATTATTCATTTAAGAGGTGTTAACGTGAAAAATTACGTTAAGCCTCCGGCGGAATTTATTGCACCGCCGAAATTTTCGTGCCTTAACGGCACGAAACGGCGATGTGCATAATTCCCATAGCAGTGGCGTTTCACTACAGCAAGCTGTAGAACGCTGTTGCATGGGTGCTGTTAGCCAAATTCAAAATTTGGACAGCACCGCA
>JAZNGX010000160.1:0-13565 GCA_045576675.1 Clostridia bacterium
GGGTGATATGCACTGTGATAATGTATATGAAGATCAGCTTGACAGCTTAAATCCATACGAGGAACATACACACTTTTACAGAGTTATAGGGTCTTCCGCAACAACAGTAAGCTCATATTGGTCTGACTACTATGTGTTGCATGTTCAAAACAAAATGGACAAAAAAACTCAATACAAATTTGCTGCCAACGGAATATACAAAAGAGAGCGTATCCGTTTAAACTGGGACGAATACAGTTGGAGTGAATGGACGCCATTTTTAGCAGGCAGTGACAATCAGCTTATTCAGTACAGCTTACCTGACGGAATAGCTTCTGTGGACGAGCTGTTTGACGAGGGTATGTATATGCTGAACGATTGCATATACCTCGTGTATAAGCAAAATGACATTACAACTGTGCAGTACCGTTTTGACGCATGGGGCAATATTTCGTGGCGTTTTACCGATTCGGGCAGCTATCCTGAAAGTTGGGAAAATCCTTTGCAAACCTTGAATGAAACTGTAACAGTCATTAATTCAAGAGTTGAGGTTTTAGAAGATCGCGCCGTAAGAAAGTACGGAGCAAAAAGAGAAAAGCTTTCTTCGTCACCAACCCTTACACGCATCTGGGATGCAGAGGGGCTTACCGCTGCTGCAGGTGTTGACAATACTGTAGTGACAAACGACTTTGACAGCATTTACCCGTGGTCACATATGAGGCGTTGCAACATAAGCGTTGTAAACGGCAAGGTGGTTATAAACGCATACGAGGGCGAGCCCGGCTATGTAACAGACGGCTCAAACGGACAGGTTGCAGTTGAAATCCCCGAGTTTTATTACTGCCCACCCGACATCGAGGGTGATGAATACGAGGTGTTCGGGGTATCGGAATTTGCAATAGGCGGCTGGTTCAAATCACCAAAGATGTATATCGGTGCGTATCCTGCCAACTTATCAAACGGAACACTATGCAGTTATTCTGGAGTATTTCCATACACATCAGTAACCACAAGAGCAAATGCCCGGACACTTGCCAAAGCTACAGACAGCATATGCCAGCTTATTGATACAAAATACATAAACGCATTGCGTCTGTTATTTACAGTTGAATTTGCAACATTAGATTCACAAAGCGTAATAAAAGGCGCATCTTCTTTAATATATGGCACCTCAGCACGTGCTGTTATAGCAGAAACAGGAACCAACCGAATTATTATAAACAATGCTAACGCCAGTGCACACGTGAAAGGTCAGACTATCAGCATAGGTACTTCTGCATATGGAATCAACAAAGCAAACTACGTTACCATTACTGCTATTGAAGTATACGACAGCAACAACAAGGCACTTTATTTCAACGGCAATCCCACTGATATTGCAGTAGGCGACTATGTATGGTCAAGATTTTACAAAAATGGAGAAACCGATAATGTGGCAGCAGCATCCGGCTCTCCTGTATCAAATACAAATGGTAAATATTCCTGCAAATATCGTGGGATAGAAAACCCGTGGAGCAATATATGGCAAATAGTTGACGGTGTAAGCACACTTAACGGAGACATATATGTTTGTAACAACAAGGCAAGCTATGCTGACAACAAGTATGACGGTGAATATTCAAAGCTATGCTACTCCGTAGTACCAGGATTCGCTACCGAAATGGGCTTTGATGAACGTTATCCATATCTGAGGTTGCCAATAGCAACAGGCGGAAGCACGTCAACGTATTACTGTGACAGTTGTTATAAGTCAGGCACCGGAGAATTTGTTCCTGTAATAGCCGGCAACATTGCGGTAGGAGCCAATGCCGGAATATTCTATTTTGATGCAAGCAGGATAATTAATGATATGAACACAGGAACACGTGTTATGTGGCTAGAAGAACAGGAGGGATAATATGAAAACACAAAGCGATTTAAAGCCGGACAGCTTAAAGCTTAACAAAATCAAAAAAGGCAATGTGGAAATTTTGCTTACGGAAAATATCACAAAAAATGATGAGGGCTATGAATATGACTTATACACCCTTACGGTGCCGTACCGCGAAAACCTTGAAAGTGCAATAAGAAGCAATCCTGACGTATGGCTTGCATACGCAAAAGCAAAGCAATCCGAGGTTGTTTATACCACAGAGCAGATTTTGCAGCAGGAAATAACAGAGCTTCAGCTTGAAAACATCGAACAAGGACAGCAAATTACAGATTTAGAATTAATTATTTTGGAGGGATAAAAAATGTACGAAAAAATCAAGGTAAGATATTTAAAAGGCTACATAAGACTTGACCAATTAAAGCGTTATGTAATGCTTGGTATTATTTCCGAAGAGCAGTACGAAGAAATCTGCGGAGAAAAATTTGCTTAAACAAATAAGCAAAAGTGTATAATTATTTTAAAAAATTTAAGAGGGCATTTTGCCCTCTTAAATCATATCAAGCTCTTTTACAAGCTTAAGTCTTTCGTTATTGTAATTTTTTTCAATATGCTTTTTATTCTTAAAAGGATAAGTTACAATTCTTTTTATCCACATAACAGGAAGCAAATATTTACGCTGTGCAAGTATGGGATACATACGTATCATTGTTTTTAAATCAGGGAACAATCTGAACCACAATGACATACCTGACCATTCCTTCATATATTCATTGTAATTATCGTTTTTAAACCGTGCAAAACGGTGTTCAGTATAAACCTCATACATATTTATACTGTTAACACTGCCGAAAAGCCCTGTTTTTGCAAAATCCGATATAACAGTCTTTATAAGCTCATCAGAAACAGCCTGCTTTTCATAATCAAAGCCAAAATATATGCGACCTATTTCATAACAGCATTTTATGAACTTATCATACTTTAAATATCCCATTATGCTATTATATCTTTCAAAATCAATATGCTCCTTATATGCATTGTTATAAAGCAGCATATCCATAAGCATTCGCACACTTGCCCCCTGTGACAGAAAATGCTTCACAAAATGCAGAGTTATAAATATTGCTCCGTCAGTATAACCCAAGGTTTCATACTCAAAGCCTTCTGTTGTGGTGAATTTGCGATACGGCTCCTGATTTTTCACCTTATTATCAAACCACACATCTTCAAAAAGCTCATCATATAGTGAAAGATGGAACTCAAACAAGCCTGTTGCGGTACTTGTGCACATTGCGTGGTGGGAGGTACGCGGTCTTTCCTTAACCTCAAAGCCGTTCTGTGCCATAATATCACACACTGCATTTTCAAGCTCAGGTGTATCAAGCAAAATGTCAGTATCGCCCGAAATTCTTGTTTCAGGCGTATTATACAGCTGTGAAATCACCTGTCCCTTTAGCATACAACAACGGATATTGTTTTTCTCAAGCATTTTAACTGTGTTTCCAACTGCCATATTTTTGCGGATGCTTTTTGTAACAACACCCATAAACTGTTGGTTGTGTGCAGCATACATTTCGTCAGACATTATTTCTGGTTTTATGCTACGAAGGCTCTTAATTCCGCAAAAAACCACAGGCCACACACCCTGCTGCAAGGCAAGCTTTGTGATTTCTTCAATATTATAATCACGGTTTTCTTCAGGCATCCTGCCTGCTGCACCGCAGGCAAAAAGATGCATCATATCATAAAAACTCATATTTTTCTCCATACCATTTTATTTACAACGCCTGTATAGCTTTGTATTATTTTAACAACCTTTGTTGAAACATTTTCCTCAACATAATCAGGCACCGGTATTCCATAGTCGCCGTTTTTGTTCATTTCAACTGCAGTTTCAACTGCCTGCAGCACCTGCTCTGTGGTTATTCCTGCAAGGATAAAGTTACCCTTGTCAAGTGCTTCGGGGCGTTCTGTTGAGGTTCTTATGCAGATTGCAGGGAACGGATTATCAACTGACAAGAAAAAGCTGCTTTCTTCAGGCAGTGTTCCGCTGTCAGAAACAACTGCAAACGCATTCATTTGCAGGTTGTTATAATCATGGAAGCCAAGCGGCTTATTCTGAATAACACGCTTATCAAAAACAAACTTTCTCTGCTCAATATATTTTGCACTCCTCGGATGACAGGAATAAAGTATCGGCATATCATATTTTTCCGCTAGTGCGTTTACTGCATTCATAAGATTAAAGAAATTCTGCTCTGTATCAATATTTTCCTCTCTGTGGGCGGAAAGTAAAATATACTTGCCCTTTTCAAGCCCAAGTCTTTCTAAAATATCGCTTTTCTTTATATTATCAAGATTTTCGTGCAAAACCTCTGCCATCGGCGAGCCTGTAACATACGTTCTTTCCTTTGGCAAGCCGCACTCGTGAAGATATTTTCTTGCATGCTCTGAGTATGCCAGATTAACATCAGAGATTATATCAACAATTCTTCTGTTTGTTTCCTCAGGCAAGCACTCGTCTTTACATCTGTTTCCTGCTTCCATATGGAATATCGGAATATGCAGTCTTTTAGCCGAAATTGCTGAAAGGCAGGAATTTGTGTCGCCCAAAATCAGCAATGCGTCAGGCTTTTCCTTTACCATAAGCTGATATGATTTTGCAATTATATTGCCGATGGTTTCGCCCAAATCTGCACCGACTGCATTTAAGTAAAAGTCGGGAGCACGAAGCCCCAAGTCATCAAAGAAAACCTGATTTAATTCATAATCATAATTCTGACCTGTATGCACCAATATCTGATTAAAATATGTGTCGCACTTTTTTATTACAGCCGCAAGACGAATTATTTCCGGTCTTGTACCAACTATTGTCATAAGCTTTAGCTTGCTCATATCTCACACCTCTTCAAAATATGTATCGGGCTTATCCGGGTTAAAACATTCGTTGCACCACATAAATGTTACCAAATCGGTTTCTCCCAGATTTATTATGTTGTGGGTATATCCTGTCGGGATATCCACAACCTCAATTTTATCACCGCTTACATAGTAGTCAATAACCTCATCTGTGCCGATTTTGCGGAACTGAATAAGCCCCTTGCCGCTTACCACCACAAATTTCTCATTTTTGGTATGATGCCAGTGATTGCCCTTTGTAATACCAGGCTTTGAAATGTTAACTGAAAACTGACCTCTGTCCGCAGTGCGTATTATTTCAGTAAAGCTGCCTCTGTTATCCACATTCATTTTAAGCGGATACGAAAATTCGTCTTTTGGCAGATAGCTTAAATATGTGCTGTACAACGCCTTTTCAAATCCGTCATCAAGCTTTGGTACAGACAGATTGTTGCGACTTTCCTTAAATGAGTAAATAAGCTCAACAATTCTTCCAAGCTTTACCGTGTGTACAACAGGTACATAACAATACCCGTCTTTCTTATTTGCATTGCCACACATTGCGTTTATAAATTCGTCCACAACATCATCAATATAAACTAAATTCATAACAACCTCAGGGTCGTTTACAGTGATGTCAAGCCCGTTTGCTATGTTATTGCAAAAGGTTGCTACGGCACTGTTGTAGTTTGGTCTGCACCATTTACCAAATACGTTTGAAAGCCTGTACACAAGCACCTCCACACCGTTTTCCTTGCCATATTCAAAAATCAAATCCTCGCCGGCTTTTTTTGACCTGCCGTAAGGATTGTCCAGTGCCGCCTGAACAGATGATGAAACAAGCACAGGTGCTTTATTGCCGTTCTTTTTAAGGCTTTCAAGAAGGGTTGAAGTAAAGCCAAAGTTGCCCTCCATAAACTCACTTTCGTTTTGCGGTCTGTTTACTCCTGCCAAATGGCACACAAAATCACAGTCCTTGGTATACAAATCAAGCAGCTCTGGGTTAGTGTCAACATCGTATTCGTAGATTAATAATTCGCTTGACAAATTACTATTTCTTTCTTTACCGAATTTGATATTATTAAGTTGTGCTATTAAGTTCTTACCAACAAAGCCTTTAGCTCCTGTTACAAGTATTTTCATCGCTCTTCCCACGCCTTTACTTCTTCTCTTATATAGCTTAATGTCAAAAGCTTTTCTTTAACCTGCTCTACATTTAAAAGCTCTGTGTTATTTGAATTAAATTCTGTAAGCGGATTGCGTTCCACATTACCGTCTTTAAAATATTTATCGTAGTTAAGACCTCTTTTATCTGCAGGAACACGATAAAAATCGCCCATATCTATTGCACCTGAGCATTCCTCATTGGTAAGAAGTGTTTCATACATCTTTTCGCCGTGACGTATACCTATTATCTTTATTTCCTGCTCAACCTTAAACAGCTCTTTTACTGCCTGTGCAAGTACTCCAATTGTGCAGGCAGGTGCTTTTTGCACCATTATATCACCGCTGTCTGCATTAGAGAATGCAAACAACACAAGCTCAACCGCTTCTTCAAGGCTCATAATAAAGCGTGTCATTTCAGGCTCGGTAATTGTTATAGGCTCGCCCTTTTTAATTTGTTCAATCCAAAGCGGAATAACAGAGCCTCTTGAACACATTACGTTGCCGTAGCGTGTGCAACATATCATTGATTTATCGGTAGTACGTGATTTTGCAACAACAACCTTCTCCATCATAGCCTTAGAAGTTCCCATTGCATTAACTGGATATGCAGCCTTGTCTGTTGAAAGGCAAATGATTTTCTCAACACCCTCGTCAATTGCAGCCGTCAACACGTTTTCAGTACCTATTACGTTTGTTTTAACCGCTTCAATCGGAAAGAACTCGCATGACGGCACCTGCTTTAGTGCTGCTGCATGGAATATGTAATCCACACCATGCATTGCGTTTTTAACGCTTTGCAAATCACGTACATCGCCAATATAAAATTTGATTTTCTCGCTTAATTCAGGATATTTTGCCTGATATTCGTGACGCATATCGTCCTGCTTTTTTTCATCTCGTGAAAAAATGCGTATTTCACCTATGTCAGTGTCTAAAAATCTGTTTAAAACAGCGTTGCCGAACGACCCCGTCCCACCTGTTATAAGTAATGTTTTATTTTTGAACATTGTTATCTGCCCCTTAAACTATTTTTTTATTATTTGTCTAATCATATCCAAAGTATTTTTAAAATCATTTCTTCTGAAAATAAATATCAATAATAGATACAATGCGATTCCGGCAAGGATTTGAACAGGAATAACAACAAATCCCAGGTTCAAAATCTGTCCTATTCCAAAAACTGCAATACTCATAATCCCGGAGCAAAACATGTTTGGAAGCATATCGCATATTTGCTCTTTATAAGAATAATCAAATAATCTTTTGTTTTGATAAGCATTAATAATTGTTGACAGTACAGCGCTTACTACAAGACTCCATGCAATTGCAGTCACACCAAAAGGTATGGCAACAAGCAAAGTAATAATACCAACAACTCGTTTGAATACTCCATAATTGAATACAGCATCGCCTTTCCCAATAGCTTTTACTGCCTCTAAATTTACACCATGAATTGGAACAAACAAGTAGTAAATACATCCTATCCATATATAAGTCACACAAGGAAGCCATTTGTCAGTAAGCAATAATTTAACAAGTGGCTCAGAAACAGCAGCAAAACCAAGTAATATCGGTGATACCACAAGTGTTATAAGTAAAACTGATTTTCGCATTACATTTTTAACAGCACTGATATCTGATTGCAGCTTAGACATTGTCGGAAACAAAACAGACGAAATCGGTCCGCTTATATTTGTTGAAATCAATTCAGGAAAATGCTTACCTTTACTGTAAAATGCCAAATCTGCTGACGAATATTTTTTGCCTATTATAAATGCTCTCAACTGGTTAATTATATTAAAAAACAAGTTTGTTAGCAATATTTTATAACCGAAACTCATAAGTGATTTTAAACGACTAATCGAAAACCTCAAAGGAGGAAGCTTATGAATGGCAATTGCGAGAATTATTATATCGACAGTATAATTAAATAAATTCTGTCCAACCAAAGCCCATACTCCATAACCTGAATATGCCATATAAATTCCGACAATCGCCGAGCCTGCTGTTCCTATAAAGGTTGCCCAGAAAAATTTTTTAAACTCAAGTTTTTTGGATAAATATGCACATTCAACCGAGTTTATAGCAGCCAATGGTAATCTTAATGCCAAAACTCTCAATGCAGGTGATAATACAGGCATATTATAAAAATCTGCAAGTGGCGGTGAAAACACATAAATAATAGCATACAATACTAAAGAAACACCGAATCCGCCTATCAATACAGAAGAATAATCCAGTCTGTCAGTGTCTTTTTTTTGAATCAATGCAGAGCTGAACCCGTCACTTACAAATACATTGGCAATTGTGATAAATATAGTTATAATTGAAATCACACCGAAATCTTCAGGCATCAGAAGCCGGGCAAGCACCAGAGACACAACAAATGATACTCCCTGTGCTAAAATCCGCTCTCCAAACTTCCAGAAAACACCCGACACTGCAGACTTTTTCAGATTGTTTGTATTCATTAAATCAATCTCCCTTTAAGCCTAAGCTTCTTCCACCGTCTACTATTATATTCTGCCCCGTAATGAATTTAGCTTCATCAGAGGCAAGGAATGAAACTGTATAAGCAATATCATTGTCAATACCCACAGAATTCATAGTATTTTTCATCATTATAGGCTTTAGTTTTTCTTCAGTAAGTTTTCTTTCCACTATTCCGGGAGTAACACAATTCACATTAACATTATATTTTCCAAGCTCAAGTGCAAGCGAACGTGTAAACCCGATTATTCCTGCCTTTGCAGCAGCATATTCACTGAAGCCGGCTTTGCCTCCCACTCCAATTGTTGAGGAAATATTTATTATAGTGCCACTTTTTCGCTCTGCCATATGTTGTGACACATATTTGCAACAATATACAGTTCCCGTTAAATTGCTGTCAATAATGTTTTTAATGACAGCAGGATGTTGGTCTTTTATTTCATTCCAGTTATCTCTGGCACTTCCTCCTGCACAATTGACAAAGATATCAATTTTTTCGATTCCACTTATTGCTTTTTCAATGCTCTCTGTATCTGTAACATCCATAACACAAACGGATACATCAATGTTTTCCTGCTTACAATTTTTTGAAAATAATTCGAGTTTTTCTATACTTCGCCCGCAGGCATAAACAGTAGCCCCCTCTAAAAACAACCGCTTACAAATGCAACCACCTATAAATCCTGTTGCACCTGTAACAACCGCGGTCTTGCCATTTAATCTGCCGCCTTTACCATTTGCTATAGCTGCGGCCTTCCTGTTTGATACATCTTCGATTATCCTGCCGAGAGTTGCTTCATCCATATTAGTTGATATCATATTTTTTATTTTTCGCTTAATGAAATTCGGAACTGATTTTTTAATTATGCTCATAATATCACTTCTTTCCGATAATCGTTTTTATTGCATTTTTTACCAGTTGTTTTCCTGAAAAGGTTTGATTAACTCTGTAAAAATGGTGCATTTGCTCAAGATTAACATACTTATCTGTAAATACTTCAAATATTATGGGCTTATCAGATTTATCACTTAAAAACTGTTTTAAATTTTCATCAAATTCTTCTTTGTTTGTTGCACTCAAATACAAAAAACCCTGCGTTTTTGCCCACCCTTTTGCAGTTGTGTTATTATCTGCGGCTATATATTTTCCCACGGTTTCTTTGTTTTGTTTAGAATTTCCGTAAAATATTTCTCCGCAACCGTTATTATTGAGCAAAATCCTCACATTGTTTCCAACATATCTGTTCCATATTCCGTTCATATCATAGAAAAAGCTTAAATCACCAATTAATAAAAAGCTTAATCCGTTATGCACAAATGACTGACCAACAAACGATGATACCGAGCCATCAATACCGTTTGTGCCTCTGTTACAGTATACAAAAACAGATTTTTTCAAAGGGAATATCTGTGCATAACGAACAGTGTTACTGTTGCCCAAATTTAAAATAGTGTTATCCGGGATATTATCCATAAACTGCTTAACCGCATATAAATCTGAGTATTCAAATTCAGGTATTTTCACGCAACTAACAAGTTCAGTCCACTGATTATAATACTGAGTGTCATTACAATCGTCTTTCTTATACTCACACATTTTACTAAAAAACTCGATTTCTGAGCATTTAAACACTGTATCAAGACATCTGAACGGGTCTTTTATATTTCCATTCGGTTCAATATTCCAATACTTATATTCGCCCGAACAATTTTTCAGCCATCCATGAATTTCCACGGCGCCGCCATGCATAGATATTACTATTTCAGGTTTTAAATTTTCCATAATTTTGTTGTAATACAGACGAGTTGCATTATAAATATTGAGAGTATTGCTCCCCTGAAAATTTGCAAGATAGTCAACTGCAATAACAGCCCCGTATTTCTTTGCAAATTGTTCTATAATCTTTTCTTCCTTATTTGTTATCGGAAGTGCCTGACCGTACAACACAAGAATACGTTTATATTGTGAAAGCTCTTTTGCTTTATTTACCCATACTGTTTCATTTTCTTTATCAACTATATTAATCTTGGTGACCTTTGGAAGCTTTTCTGTATTAAAATCAAAGAGATTTGTTTCAACCGGATAATTAATGTGTACAGGTCCGTCACCAAATCGTTCAATATCGCTTAATGCTTCATTAACCAACCTGTTGCAATACCAATAATCTTTTTCATCCCTAACAAAAGGCAAGGTAACTGTTTTTTTGCAAATATCCTTAAATATATTAACCTGTGGCACCATTTGTTCTTCTTGCTGATACAAATAATACGGATTACGGTCTGCAGTCAACGCAATCAAAGGCAATTTGGAAAAGAACGCTTCAGATATTGGAGATATATAGTTACTTACAGCAGTCCCGGAGGTGCAACATATTGCAACAGGTTCCCTTAATTCTTTAATTAACCCTATTGCAAAAAAACCAGCACTTCTTTCATCAACTACAGAATAACAGTTAAATGCTCCATCTTCGTCAATGCTTCTTGCAAGAGGCGTATGCCTATTTCCGGCAGAAATAACAATATTTCTTATGTTATACTCCTTTAGCATTGCAATAATTATCTGCACACTCTTTATATCACTGTACATTATAAACTCTCCTTTAAAAAATCAATTACCTTTTTCCTTTGGATATCAAGTACACTTTGCTTTGATTTTTTGTTAATCAATATCGGTTGCTGTTCTGCATCAACCCCAAACATTTCAATCAATGTATCTATTCTTGAATACATATCCTTTGTTTCGTCTTCTCGTCTGAAAACAACAAAAGGCTTATCAAAAATTATTGAAAACACACAAGCGTGAAATGAATCTGTGCAAACCATATCTGCTTTTGAAATCAAATCTAAAAATTCACCGGGACCGCTTGTGTAAAATCTATTGTTTTTATCCAATAGTGTTACACGTTCCAAATTGTTTTCCTTTGATATCTGATTTAACTTATCCTCATCACGTTCACCTAAAAAATATTCCAAAACATAAGGCTTGTTTACTGAACTTGCTTTTTTTGAAACCTTAAGCCATTCCTTTGCATCAAGCATCAATGTAGGGTCGATTAATACTTCTGCATCTCTGCCAGTTAGTTTTTTTATCAAATTGGCCCCGCTTTGTTCTCTTACACAAAGCTTGTTAAATCCGTTAAACCCTTCCTTAAAACGCTCAATCCATTCTTCAGGCAGTTCTGACACACCTATACTTGGAGAAATGCACACTCTTTTTTCTTTTGGTGCAAATGTCAAAAACATACCATCATATTGATTATCAAATCCCCCAAATGTTGGATTCCATACCTGATCGCTGCCTACAACAAAGTGTTCATAGTCATCAACACAATTTTTCATGTCTACATTACCCTTAAAATATCTTGTGTTTATGTATTTCTTTGTGAAATCTTTAAACCTCTTTTCACGTATCTTTTCAGGCTTATACTTCATTAATAAATTTGGAAACAACGCCAACATCAGAATCACAATACAATGCTTAACCATGTTCTTTATACTTTGCTTTTCTTTATTTGTGATTGTTTGAGGAATATAACCAAAAATCTCAAGCGTTTTGTGCACTGCATAATTCTGTAATCGGTTACCATAATTGAATTCCCCATACAATGTCACAACGGCTATTTTTCTTTCTTTCAAAAAATCACTTCCTAATTTTTTTATAAATGTTATAAGCCAAACCATACATATTTGTTAATATTAACAATGCTACAAATTTTTCAATCTTATTAAAATATTTATTAAAAATTATTTTTTCAACATTGCTTTTAATTATATTCGTTACTGCTTTATAATGCCCACCGTTATATCTTGCCTTATGCATTAGTCTGTAAAGTATTATCGTTCTTGACAAATAGCAATAATCAGCTTCCTTTTTTAATAATGGATATTTGTTAATAGCTAAATCAAATACTTCTTTATGATACATTAAAAGCCCCATAGTTTTTCCCGAAAAAGTCGAGCGTGATGTACTGCCCTGTCGTTGAACATAGTAATACATAGGCGCTCCAATGTGTATCATTCTTTTACAACGCTCAAGCACACGATAAACAAAAATAACATCTTCACAAACATATCCTGCCGGAAAGCGGATGCCTGTCAACAAACTTTTATGTATCAATTTATCACATCCGGCAGAATCTACATTGTCCCACGTTAAAAAGCGTTTTATTATATCTTCATTTTCCATAACCATTGGTTTATCAATAACGAAGACCTTTTCGGTTCTATCATCATATACATTGTATCTGCCGCACATTGCAATATCGCACTGATTGTCAATAAGATTTTGGTATAATTCTTCATACATATTTGGTGCTATATAATCATCGCTGTCAACAAAACCTATATATTCACCCTTAGCAATATCAAGTGCCATATTCTTTGCCGTACTCTGCCCCCCGTTTTCCTTATGTATAACTACAATTCTACTATCTTTTTTTGCATATTCGTCACAGATTTTTCCGCAATTATCAGGAGAACCATCATCAACAAGGATTATTTCGAGATTTTTATATGTCTGATTTATTATGCTATCAATGCATCTTGGCAAATATTCTTCAACATTGTACACCGGCACAATAACCGAAATCAGTGGGTTCATACCAAATCACTCCATATACAAATTTACATATTCCATAAATTTATCATCTTTGTTAAAGTCGCTTGAACGCTTAACACAAGCATCAATGCTGTACGGCTTTTGTGTGCAAATTCTTTCAATCTCTTTTTGCATAGCCAAAACATCATCGCACTCAACCACGCTGCCGCAGGTTTCGTCAAGCATTTCAGGGCTTCCACCTGTTTTGAAGGTAACAACGGGGGTTCCGCAGGCTATAGACTCAATATTTACTGTGGGAAAATTATCCTCTCTTGTGGGATTTGCAAAGATATCTGCAGCAGAATAAATTTCTGCAAGCTCCACTTGATTTTGAGTTCTCTCTATACCAATTATATTTTCCGGCAAGCTTTCGATTTGCTCTTTTGACAATCCTACTAACACAATTTTGTACTTATCATCAAGCTTTTTTGACAACTCAACGAAAACATCAAGACCTTTTCGCTCACTCCACGGGGATGCAACACCAAGCACTATGTATTTATCTTCAAGTCCATACTTTGCTCTGAAGTCACTCTCTGTTGGCTTAAACACATTCAAATCAAT
>JAZNGX010000161.1:0-8491 GCA_045576675.1 Clostridia bacterium
TTTATGACATTGTCTTCCTAAGACCGCTTGGCCTCCGACTTCTTTTATAAGCAGGACCGCCAAGCAGCACAGGCTTGTTTGTAACGGCTTGCCATTGCTGTTGTAAATGCTCACAATACTTTTTATCCCAAGTAAAAGTGCAAGAAATATGTACCTCTTTATGTTCGGGAATAAAAATTGAAAAAGGTGGCTCGCCAATTATAACCATATCATCATCAGGCGTGTAGCTGTTACGACTTGGGAACACCCTTAATATTCCGTTCATGTTATAATGTCAACTCCTCCACATAACACCAGCTCTGCGGCGGTCTTTTAATCGGTTTATGCATAAACCAATCACTTTTGCAATCCATATCAAATTCATCCGCATTGACTCTTACACTGTCCCACATTTCGCAATATTCACAATCCATTTTGCATGCGGTGTAAAACTCCCTAAGTTCCTTCGGCTCGTCATAGATTACAAGGTCTGATATGTGCCAACCGTAAAAAGTAGCAATTCCCGTACCCACATATCTTCTTAATTCCTCAACAGTTACACAAGATGCCTCACAAAGCATATTTTCTTTCCAAAAATCATCTTCGTTTGTAGCTATAGTTTTGTATTCGTATTCACCATACTCTGCAAAATCATCAGGCTCATAAAACTCCTGTATTCTCTCATAAGTATCATCATCCCAAAGCTCTGCCTCATAACTGGCAATACAATCACATACAAACTCACCTATGACTTTACCATTTAACTTGATGTTAATTGGTGTTAAATACGAGTTGGTTATTTCAACAGGATTTGTATATACACTCCCACTTATCAGCTGTTTATATAAATTTACACCGCCCTTCGTGCAATAAATATACACCTTAAACGGCACATCAAGCTTAGGCTTTGTTTTCCTTAACTCAACAGACTTTTTAAGGCTCGCAATAAGCTGACAATATTCAGCATGAAAACTTGCTAATATTGCTTTCACTCCGCATCACTCCTCCAACAAATCAAATAACGTAAAACTGTTAGTGTCTATGTCAGCATTTTTAAGATACCCTACACCGTCTCTGAAATAGTCAACGTTAAGCTCGGTACCTATTCCGTAACGCCCCATTTCAACAGCACATTTAGGTACCGTAAACAATCCGGCAAACGGGTCAAATACAACGTCACCTTTGTTGCTGTATCTGTTTATAAGTCTTTCAACAATATCAATCTGTAACGGACATACGTGCATCGTTTGTCGCCTTTGACTTTGTGTAGTGTTAAGTGTTTTCATTCTGTTGATGTCGTCCCAAACCTCATCAGTCCAGCTTGAAGGAGCTATTACCATAAAAGTAGCAGGCAGCCTGTTATCTTCATCAAGCTTATTTGCCAATGCAACGTGTTCGTTGTAATCATAAACATTGTCCTTTGAATAACGACTGTACACTTTTTGTAGTTTGTCAACCGTTGTATTTAAAAGCTCTTCTTTGGTTACAAGCCTGTCACCTGATGAACGCCAATAACCGTGAGCGTCAAGCTGCCATTGTCCACGTGTGTATTCCTCTTTACTTTTGGTAACAGGGACATCCGCATAAGCCTTAGATGTATCTGTAGGTAATTTTCTGAACAACAGTATGTATTCAGGGCAACCAACTCCCATTTTTGTGCCGTCCTTGCATTGCTCTGTCCAGCCAAGCCTGTAAGTCTGATTGTTTTCACGAACAACATCAGTTACAACAGTTATCATTCCAAAATACTGAAAACCGTGCTTAATATAGTGGTCAATACACATTGCATGAAACGGCTCTATTGTCGGCATACCTGTGCCGGTAGCATTGCCAAATAGTACACGGTCCTTAACGTGACACGCAAACACTCTGCCCGGCCGTAAAACTTTAAGTAAATTACCTGATAGATAATCAAGCTGTTTAAAAAACATCTCTGTATCTTTGTTATGGCCGAAGTCGTTATAATTTGCCGAATATTCATAATGATTGCCAAATGGAATTGACGTTACTATCAAATCAACGCTGTTATCAGCCATTCTCTCTGTTTCTTCAACGCAATCATTATTAATGGCTGTAAAATGCTTACCTTTAACTTCCACTCTTTCAACCCCCATTTTTCTTTTTAAGTTTTCAGCAAGACCGGTGTTTGATAAGCCGTATTTTTTAACAATACTTATCATTTTTTCGGTCATGTAATCGTGTTGCTTCCATTTTTCTTTTAATACTCTTAAAATCTCGCTTTCGCTCTCGGTATATATAATGTCAACAATGACTCTTTCAGTTTGCAGAAACCTGTATATTCTGTGTATCGCCTGAATAAAATCATTAAACTCATAATCAATGCCAACAAATATAGCACGGTGACAATGACGCTGAAAATTACAACCACTGCCGCTTAGTTGCTTTTTTGTAGCAAACAACCTTGTTTTCCCGTTCGAAAAATCCATAACCCGTTGTTCTCTTATATCTAAATTCTGACTGCCGTAAATATCAACTGCATCAGGCAAGGCTTTTTTTATGGCGTGTCTTTCAGCTTCAAGGTCGTGCCATAAAATAAAGATGTCAGTTGGATTTGCATTAACTATTTCACGCATCTTAGCAACTCTGTCATTAATGCTCCTGTTCTTTTCTTTTGCTTCGTCCTGCAATGATAATGTTGCATCTCTCAAAAGCTTCAGCTGTCCAAATTTGTCGATACCTGCCTCACTGTGGTCAACCTCTATTTTGTGGTACCTGATATCAAGCGGTGGTAAATCATAGCCTTCATCTGAATATCCTAAGTCAGAAGGTTTAGTAATAAACAACGCCCACGAAGATACCCATAGCCAAAACTCATCTTCTTTTTCAGGATAAATCGTCAAGTTGTTTGCCTTTGTACTGTCCCTCTTAAAAAACCTTGTTAAAGCTTGCCCTGTGTCCATGATCTCAAGATAGCCTGCATAGTGAATTAACTCTTTAAACCTGTTTGGTGAAGGTGTAGCCGTGCTTACAAGTTTGTATTTAACACCTTTAAATTTATCTAAAAAGGTCTGATATGTCTTGCTGCCAAAGGACCTTAAAACTGAAGCTTCATCTAATGCAGTAGCAGTAAAATATTTCGGGTCAATGTCACCGTCACGCACTCTCTCGTAATTGGTTAATAAAATGTTGCCTTTTGACGCTTTAACCTCTTGCATATTCCTGACATATTCAGGCTCATTCATTCCAAGTAGATTAACTGCATCGTTCTTAAATTCTTGTTTAACTCCTAAAGGGCAAACAATCAACGCTTTGCCACCAATTCTTTCAGTAACGATTCTGCAGTATTCCAAAGTTTGCACCGTTTTACCAAGCCCAAAGCTTTCAAACAAAGCTCGTTTGCCGCCTTTTACAGCCCAAACAATAGCGTCTTTTTGGTGGGGTTTAAGTTTTTGATTTACATCATCAGCAGTAATGTCAAATCCGGTTGCCTCTGCTATATCAACCTTAGCATTTAAAAACTCCTGATAGTTCAAAATCTCACCCCTTGACAAATCTTTTCTTTCGTGTTATACTTAGGTCTCCAAGTAAATAAAAAATGCGTGTGATTACCCGGAGCGGACTTTTGTTTCTGCTTCGGGTAATTGCTTTTTCCACGGATTCGCCTTGAGGAGAAGTTGTCAATAGCCCTCTTAACCACTTCCAATAACAATATCCCCACCAAAAACAACATAGCCTGTAATGCTCCCTCTCCTATCGTCATTTCATAATTTACTTCCATTTCGCCAACTGTTCCCAATGTTCCAAAAATTCCACATATTGCCTGTAACCCTGTTAATATTTTCTTCATTCTCATTCCTCCTAACCGCATTGATTTTGATATAGCTTCCTTGCTATATCATTTACAAAATAGCAAATTCTTCCGTTGATGTTTATTTCGGGCAACCCTTCAACAAATTTCTTCGCTGTCCTGAAATTCTTTTTGCCTATAAGCTTGCCAACCTCAGTAATTGTAAAAAAGCATTGCCTGTCGTTGTTACCTAATACGTTACGTATCTCTCTTATACGCTTTGCAGCATCTTGACTGCCCGGTTTTTCTCTTACCACAATACTCCCTCCTTCCTTTTCTCTAATGTTTTTTGATTGCCGCCTTACAAATGACTGGTGGTATGTACTCACAAGGTACGTGTAATATTTTATGGTTGTGGTTGTGATGTAGTTGTGATGTGTTGTGAAAATTTAATTTGGTTTTGTTTTAGGAGCAATTGTTCATTCCACCAGCCACATGTAAGACGGCAATATTTAATTGTAATTTTTACCGTTCTGCATCATTGTTGTTTTTACACAACATAAAATCCAAAAAAATTTGCTCTATTGGCATATTTAACTTTTTTGAAATCAATAGCATGGTTTTGGCTGTCGGTGTAATCTTTTGTTTTTCAATTTGGTTAATTGTTGCACAAGACAAGCCGCACATATCAGCTAATTGTTGCTGCGTAAGGTTGTTTTCTGCTCTTATGACTTTTAATCTGTTTAACATTATTTCACCCCCGTTGTTTATATATTACATCAATTTGAAACTTTTGTCAAGTATAAACAACATTTTTTTGTTTTTTTCTATTTACTTTTTGTTGTTTTTGAGTTACAATATACACAAGGAGTGGTTGTATGTATAATATATTTGGAGACTATATACACAGAAAAAGAACAGCTCAAAAATTATCATTAAGAAAGTTTGGCGAATTATGTGGTTTAAGTCATACTCATATCGATAGTATCGAAAAAGGTATCGACTATAGAAACAATAAACAAGTAAGACCTACTAATGATACAGTTTTAAAAATAGCGAACGCCTTAAAAGTAAACAAAGAAATTATGTTTTTGTTGAGTCTCGAACAAACTGCAGACAATTTTGAATTTTATTATGATGAAATTGAACGTAACAACATTATTAGCGAAAATCAAGACAAAGTATATGATGACACCTTACACCCTGCTGACAGAGACAATGCAATTAAGCTTATTTTCAAAGCTTATTATTCAAAGAGTATAGAGAACTGTAACTTTGATATAAACCATGTTAAGTTTTCTACATATGTTTCAATGTTATTAAACCAACAATATTGGAAAAATAAGCTACCGCCTTTGTTATACCAGTATTTAACTGACGAATACGGAACACTTGAAGGGTTGCCGGACGGCGAACTTTTGTATTTTGTTAGCGGTACAACTAATTCGTCTATAAAGAAACCAATCAATAACATGCTACGTACTCCAGAAGAAGAAGCTGAACTTAATGAATATCTTGAGGCTGTGCATAACGACCCAAACCTTCGTATGATGTTCAGTCTTGCCAAAGATGCTAAAAAAGAGGATGTCGAAAAAGCAGTTGCAATTATAAAGGCTCTGTTAGGTAAAGAATAGCATTCAGTCCGTTTTATTGGACACGTTATCTGTTATAATATTATTAGAAGCACAAAACAGGGGATGATAATATGTATTATGACATTCAATATATTACTGTCAATTTACCCGACAAAGTTATAGCTTGCACTGTACCAAATAACGAAAATGACGGCTATATAATAATAGTGAATGCTAAACTAAGCAGCTCTGCACAAAAGCGTGCCATAAAACACGAGTTGCAGCACATCTACGGCGATGATTGTTATAATGATACCGAAGTTGCAGAAACGTTAGAAGAAAAAATAGTAAACAGGTGATATTTATGTTAAGTTATACATCAACAATAATTGTAATCGTAATTGCTTGTGTAGCAGTAATATATTCTGCTGTCATAACAACAAAATATGTTTACTATGCTGAGCTTGAAAAAAGCAGAAAAGAAATCATCAAAGAAACAAATGAATATATCACAACCGAAGAACTGAACATGATACGAAAATACCGCAAAGCAACCGAAAACGACCAAATGAGTATTATTCAGTTGTTAAATAAGTAGGTGTTTGGTATGAAAAAATTTGCAATAATCTTATCTGCTCTGTTGTTTTGTTTGTTGGTGTCTCATGCACATCCTGGAAGTTTAGATGCAAACGGCGGTCACTACAACAGAAAAACAGGCGAATATCATTACCACGAAGGCTTAAATCAATCAAGCGGCTCATCGTATTCAAACGGAAAATATTATTATGACTACGATTACATATCAGAAGAACAACGGAGAAAAGATGCAATAGAAAAACGAATAGAAATTTATAGAACCGAAACTGATAAACAAAGAGAGGCCCTTTCAGAGCTTAAAAACCAACAAAACAACTGCGAAACATTATTTTACATATTTGTTTTTTTGTGTGTTGTGTCAATAATCATAATTTGTAAAAAACTCAGTAACATGTCTGTTGCAAGAAACCATATAAACGTTGATAAACCAAGCATTAAGCTTTTTAATGTCCCCTACGGAGTATCTATTGACAAAAACGGCTTGCCGAAAGGCTACTTTAAAACAAACAAAGGTGTCGCCTCGTATGAGGTTTATGTGAAAAAAAGCGGCAAAAAATATCACCAGTGTTTTTGTGAACACGCTGAAGGTTATTACAGAAAATATAACATAATGACTGTGCCGTTTTATTATGACAGCTGCTCCAGATGTGCCGTGAACTATCCGGACGATAACAAATGGTATAACGAAGCACAAAAAATACCTGTAATTTCACCAAAATATAAATTGTACAAGGTTAGTAGCCGTCCATTGCTGACACTGTGCATATTAGCTTCTGTAGTAGCAATTATAACAATGTCATTGTATGTTTGGGGACTTATCGAAACTGTTGAACCTACTTCAGCAACACAACAAATCAGACAAATAGAAAATAACATAAAAATATTTGAACACATAATCGGTGATTTAAAATTAACCTTATACCGTCAATAAACAAAACCACCCCAAAGGAGCCACAACATGAACGATAATGAGCTTTTGCAAAGCAAACCGAACCATAACAGAATTAATTAAAACAAAACAAGAAAATAACATTATATAAAAGTAATTTTGAAATATAAAGAGCGACATAAAGCGACAACTTTGAGTTCAGCAATTGACATTATCAGATGAAAGTAGTATTATATACTAAATATAGCATTGAGGTGCTACATACATGAAACTATTTAATAACGAAACAATAATTAAAATTCCGCCAAATTTAAGACAAGGCAAAGCAGCTTTAAAAACTATCGCCAAAGTACACAGCGATATTATTAATTCAGATTACTCAAAAATAAAAATAGATATTACCGAAACACAATTTATAAATCCTGTTTTGATTCCTACAATTGCGGCCTTGCCTAGACTAACACGCAATAATAAAAAAGTTTCTATAATATACAGTAATAAAAATGACAAAATGCTCAAACAATTAAAAAGCCAAGGCATATTGTCTCATTACAACATTTCGCAAGACAAAAAAGAAACAAAAAACATAATACCTTTTACAAAAATTGAGGATGATAACACTATAATACCTGTTCTTAATAAAATATTTGAATTGGCACCAATAAATTTAAGAGCTGATGCACATGACGTATTATTTTCTTATTTATATGAGATGTTTATCAATGCAACAACCCATGGCAAGAGTGAAGCCGGGGCGTTCTGTTGTGGTAAGTGGGAAACCGAACAAAACCAACTTGTTTTCTCTGTTTATGACTTAGGTATAGGAATTAAGAATTCTGTTAACAATTTTCTTAAACACGAATATTCAACAAAAGAGACTATGGATTGGGCGTTCACCGAGGGTTACAGCACCAAAGAAACCGAATATCCTCGAGGGGTAGGTTTTTCAAGACTTGAAAGCTTTATAAATTTAAACAAGGGCAAAATTACAATCTGCAGCAGCGATGGCATTTTTACTATAAAAGATAATACAAGAGAATATGAAGAAATGAAACATGAATTCATAGGAACTTTAATAATAATCAATATAAGAGCAGATAATGAACATATATATGTAGTAGAATAAATTAATTTAATGGAGGTAATACCATGATAAATAAAATTAAAATCTCCGAAATCTCAAATTATGCTTTAACCGAAGAAGACGGAATTAAACTAAGAAACAAAATGAATGAATATTTAAAAGATGGGCAAAAAGTAGTGTTGGATTTCACGAACATTACTTTATTTGCCACGCCTTTCTTCAATGCGAGTGTTGGGTACTCATTTTATAACCTAAAAGAGACAAAATATAACGAATTAATAAGTGTCGAAAACATAACTCAGTTGGGTATGTCAACATATCAACATTCAATAGAAAACGCAAAAAAACGCTCATCAATTTCTGATGAACAAATAGGAGAAATCACAAAAGATACCCTTAGCGAAAAGTAGGTGATAAATTAATGAGTTATTGTTCTTTGTCTAAGATCAGCAAAACCCCAAAAACTATTTTGCTCGATACAAATGTATTATTTTGGATATTTTATGAAAGAAGTGTCCATGTAAAAGATTATCAAAAAAAAGAATATCCAAAGTTTTTTGCAAACAGAATTGATTTAGATAAATTTATAGTTACAACTATTAACTTAAGCGAGTTGTTTA
>JAZNGX010000162.1:0-8605 GCA_045576675.1 Clostridia bacterium
CAGCGGTTTTATGCTTGCTTTCGTCCAACGCAAGCTCTACCGTATACTCATACGCCTACGAGCTTGTGTTGAACAAATTCACCTTTCTTTTTCAACGTCTGCCAGCGTGTCGATAGGTTTATCGACACGCTGAACGGTACATAAATGTACCGTTTTTTATTGCTATCTATTTAATATATTGTACAACATCTGAGCTGCTTCTGCTCTTGTTGCAGTTGAAAGCGGATTGAATCTGCCGTCCCCACTGCCTTTAATAAGACCAAGCGTATACATAATATTAATGCTTTCCACTGCATAGTCAGATGCTTCTGCCATATCTGTAAAATCAGCCTTTCCTGCAGACTTAAGCTCAAAGGCTCTTACAAGCATTACGGCGATATCCTGACGGGTTATTCTGCCATTTGGATTAAAGTTACCATTTGTATCACCTGTGGTAATTCCTTTTTCTTTTGCAGCACTAACATATATAGCATACCACATAGAATTATCGATGTCACTAAAAACAACACCATCAGGGTTTGTAAGCTTAACATTATCCAAAGAAGATACAAGCATTTTTATAAATTCTGCTCTGGTTACATTTGAACCTGGGTTGAAGTTTTTATCGCCTGAACCGTTAACAATGTCTTTATCATACAAATATTTTACAGCCTTGTATGCCCAATGCTTTGAGTCGATATCCTTAAACACACTTGCAGGCTGTTCCTGCAAATCAACTGTTACGGTTTGTGAAGAGGTTCCTGTTCCCCATGAACCGCCGGAAGAAGCAGAGCCGCCTCCCCCTCCGCCGCCTCCGCCTGCGGGTCTGTTACCAACAGAGCCACCTGCAGCACCGGTTATAGCATAAACGTACTCATTGAATTTATCAACAGCTTCTTGTGCTGTTTTAAAGCTACATCCTGCAAGCTTGGGATAAATTGATGCCTTCTGAGTTGCAGTAAGCTTATTGAATTCTGCACTGTTTATATTAAGCATCTGCGGAAACTTTGTAAAAAGCTCTTTTACAACTGCGTGCTGCTTAACCTCAATCAATGTAAGAACTGAACACTCATATATCTTATTAACTGCATCTTGAGTTGTAATACAAACCTTGCCATTATCAGCAATATGACTTGCAAGCTCGCTGTAAGTAACAGCCTTATTATAATAAGTATACTGTTCTGTTGTTTTTGTTGCCTCGAAAACATTTTCATACTTTGCTACCCAGGCATCATAATCTGCCTTTGTTTTTATAACCGCAAATTTTGCAAGCATTATTGCTTCATCATAATTACCGCTTAACAATGTAAGGTTATCTCTGAAAGCCTTGATTGCCTCTGCGTCATCTGCATATGAATCGTATGCATTAAGATTATATGCTTTGGTATAAAATACGTTTTCAAAAACACTCTTTGCATTAGCATCAAGAGCCGAGTACAGGCTGTAATCAACGCCAAGCTTTGTTCCGCTTGTTGATATAACAGACATAACCTCAGCAAAGTTCTGCAGTTTTGATGCATCGCTGATTTGCTTTAAAATAACAAACATATCTGTAATACTGTTATATTCAAATGAAGCTCTGGTTTCAGCTATTTCAGAAGACGAAACACTTGCAACAAGCGTTCCGGTTGGTAAGCTGTTGCTTAACAAAACACTTTCAAACGCAAAGCTTCCGTCATCATTTGAAATAGTCTGAGCAACACCAACGGGAACATCATTGCTTAAAATCTGCAAAGTCAGAAGCATTCCTTTTTTTGCTGATGATATCTCGCCTGACACATTCACGGATGCATCCACAGGACTATAATCAACCGACATATCGGATAAGCCTGATACAGCAAACGAAACTGTTTGTAGTTGTAGTATTAATACAACAATTAATATTAAACTGCATAATTTTTTCATATAAATCGCCCTTTCAGTATTATCTGTATATCAAAATATCCGGTATAGCCCTGTAACTCTTGTTAACAAATATTATGTCGCCGCGCTCTATCGCATTCTTGCTTAAGCCGGTTGTGATTACGTTTTTGCTGTTACCGGGCGTAATAAGTGAAATTGATGTTGCAATTGACGGGTCAATATATTCATAATACACAGTTTCATTTCCCTGAGCATCTCTGTTTGTTACTTTGATTTTAATATAATCTGTACCATTAACAAAGATTTCATCTACAACGCCATATATTCCGCCCCAATCCTGCTTATAATCACCAACAAAACCGGTTGTTTCATTAAGCAATGAGGTTATAGTGTTTGTTACACCATTGTATGTGTAGGTGTGAGAATGTGTTGCATTATGGAAAAAGTGCCAGTCATATTTACCATAGTTACTGCCGATTGAAACCTTGCCGTCAACAATCCACGGAGTGAAATAGTCACCCTCTTCAAGTGATTTGAAAATTGTCATTTCTTCTGAATCGTTACCAATTGACGGATGGAATTCATAAGTTTGCGGCTGACCTTTTCTGTAACCCTTGAGATAATAAATTTCTTCTCCTGTTTCATCATCAAGTCTTACTTTTATTTCTTCAAACAAAAATCCCGGGTCATTTGAGCCTGCACTGCCACCCTCGCGGCTTACAGCAACAGAAACAAAGTCGTAATCATTTGAAAAGCTGTACATATCCCAGCTTACTCTGCCTGATATAGCATCAGTTGAAAGTGATACTACATCCATTTTTCTTTCATCATTTATATCAGCAGGGCAAACAAACAACAATGCATTGTTAAGAATTGGTGCGGCATTTCTGCTATCTACCAGTATTGTCTTTAAGCCTGAAGCGTAATATATTTCGTTGCCGTTAAGTCTTATGCTTCTTATTGAATCGTTTTCGTCCATTGTGTTTCCAACTGCAGTATCAAGCATATTTATTGCATTTTCAGCGTTTAACTTGTATCTTACGGGTGTACGTGCCTGAACGTTTTGCATTGCAGCTTCTTTTGCAGCAAAGCTTCCGCAAGGCTCACCGTCAATTAACGGTTTTTTAGACAAATCAAAAATCTCTGTTGTTCCGTCTGCTTTTAAAAGCTTAACCTGAATATTGTCATCCAGATTGTTATTGCTTGCACCGTGGGCAAGCAGCAGACCTACCTGAATTCCGTTTATATCTCCGTTTGAATAATAAACCACTTCGCCGTAATGGTTAACATAGAAGTTACCTGACAAACCTACAAAATAGTCCTGTGTAAAATCCTTTGACGGAATATACTCCACTCCGTTTATTACAATATACTCATTGTCATAGCTTTCTACAGTGCCATTTACATAAGTATCTGATTCAACATAGATTTTACAATATCTTTTTCCAGTTTGGTTTATGCTCATTTTTACTGTTAGCAGCATACCCTTTTTTATTTCTTCAAACTCTGATACAATCGCATTTTCAAATACAATATCACAATTGTCAAAGCTTATCGGAGTATTTGTTATTTTATCACTCAGACTCATCATTGCTGCATCAATACCTGCAACAAGGATGTTTTCATAAGCCTCAATTAAAACAGTTTCGTAACCATTGCCGTTATTGATAACTTTAATTGTACCTGAAAAAGCGTTTGATGCAAAATAATCATCAATATCAAAATCAATTGCCTTGCCGTTGAATATAATATTTACACCATTGTTAAAAGGCAAATTAATTTTTCTGTTGTTTTCGTAATATATAAGCTCCGCATTGCTGATGCTTACAAGCTCATTCTCTTTTTCATATGTACTGATTTCAAATACTTCTACTCTCTTTTGTGGTATAATAGCGTTTAATGTATAATACCCATCTTCCTCAGTATAGTAATAATTACAGGAATATCCCAACAAGTCTGATGCATTTGTTTTACCTGAAAAATACTCAACGTTATCAATGCTTACGCAACCTGCATTTGAACGTGCATCATAAGATGCAAGCCCTGTATACTGATTTGCATTAACCACACCGCGTTTTTTGTGTATGCCACGGGTTTTTGACAATATTCCTTTTGTATCATCAACAAGCATTGTTGAGTTGCCCTGTTTATCTGTTCTGATACCTGTAACATCCACAAAATTTGCTTCAATTACATTGTTCATAAATGTAATTACATCTGAACGACGCAGACAGTTGTCTTTAACATCTATATTCTTTAATAGTCCTGTTGACACTATAAGGCTCTCGTATCCGCCAAAGGTATCAAAGTATGGCTCATAGCCCAAAACTCTTAATGCCATTATTGCAGCCTCTTCGGGAGTAACAAATCTGTCAGGATAAAATACGCCCTTACCGTTACCCTTTACTACTCCACGCTCATATAAATACTCAACTGCACCTCTGTTTTTATCATCTTCCGGTATATCAGTAAATATAGTTTTTGTTGGCTTTATTCTTTCAACAGTATAGATTTTTCTCAAAATATCTGCAAACTCAATTCTTGTTACAGGCATCTGAGTGTCAAATATTCCAACATATTCAGGAATAATTTCAAGCTGAGTTAAAAGTGACACAGAGCTTTCCAATGAAGTTCCCGTAACATCAGGATAATTCGGCACACCGCCTGACAACATCTCGTCAGTTGAGAACTTCATACCAAAAAAGTTTACGGCAGCAGATGTGAAGTTAACATACACATCGTGAGTATCATATATTTCCTCAAGTAACTCAAGCTTTAAAATTTCCGGAGTATACCAGGTATATGTTGCTGATTTATAAGCACCTGTCGCAATTGCCGGGGATGTAACAGAATCAATATGTATTGAAAACTTTACATTCTGCTTTGGCTCTGAACCTACAGCTACCTCAAGTCCTGATGGCAGTCTGTCAAAATTTACGTTCTTATATACAAGAACGTCGCCACCCCTTATATACTGTTTGCCGCTATATTCAAATGCCGGGAACTTGTAATTTTCATTTACAAGGGGATTGCCGGCATGAACTACAGTTGTATTTTCAACCTCCATCCATTTATATGGATTAATTGTTTTAGCGTCAGCTGCATAAGTAATATTACAAACAGCAATAATTACCGCGAGCAAAACAATATGTAACTTTAATTTTCTCATAGTTTCTCTCCTTTTGGTAATTCGTAAATCCCGGATTCATACAAAGGGATAATATTAACCATATCTTTTACTGCAAATACCCTTAAAGTATCGGCACCTGACAAAAATTCGTCGTCAAGCAAAACATCAAAGTAGCTCTTTTTTGTCAAGCTTAAGCTACAGGTTTTGATTTTTACAACCTTATCTTCCTTGTAAGCACATACAACCACTGTACCATTTTGTGCTCCGTCTGTAAAGATTGTAACAAGCTTTCTTCCGTCTTCAAAGGAAATATTTGTGTCAGAAAAACGCATATTATAATTATAAGTCCCTGCTGAATCTGTTAAAACCAATGCACATAATCCAGAAAATTCATCTCTGTAAGACATATTGCCCACAAATTTATTCTTGCTTGTTCTTGCATCCATAAGTGTGCTTCCGGCAGAGGAATTTAATGTAAGTGTGAATCTGCCTGTTGCCGATATTTTATCAGCAGGAGTAAATACAACGTATTTCTGTGGTTTTTCACCTGCATACAAGCCATTATATGCATAGTATTTCACACCGTTATATTCCCAGCTATAGTCATATTTATCAACAGCCTCTCTTTTAAGGTCAACAATATTATCGCCAAAGAACTGTAATCCAAAAAGACTTATTCCGTCGCACTTAAAGCAAACATATATGTTATGTGTACCGGTAATTTCTTTTTTAATATCAGCATAGATGCTTTCACCGTAGCCTACACTGTTATAGCGTAAATTGCCGCCAAATGCTGCAATCAGCTCTCCGTCTGCTGAATCAAGTCTTAATTCAATGTCATAAGGAGTTGCTATAGTTCCGCCAATTGACAGCATAGCATATTTTGTTGTATTGTCAAATGAGTAGTTTTCAAAACAAATAACGTCACCATTGCTGATATAAGAAATTTGTGATAAACCATTCAATTTGTAACGGCCAAGCTGTTTTGTGTTCCCTACAATCGATTTTTCATAATTAACATCTGAAAGTAATTCAGACCAGTTATATACATCGTGTGGATTATTATAATCCTCTTTACGCATAAATGTAAAATCATACAAGGTTACGTCACCCTGCCACATAAAATAAACATTATGCATTCCATACTGATAGCTGTTAAGGCGCACAACAGCTTCTTTAATACTATTATCCATAGCTGAAGGCTTGATTTCGGCAAGAACCTCGCCGTCTGCACTGTCCATACGCACCTGAATAACAGCATCTGCTGAAGCAGAAGTCTTTGCCTTTATATACCACGGAGCCTTGTTGAAGTCGCAGTTTTCAAATATCGCATAACCGCCCTTTGTACCTTTTAAAGCACCGTTTTCAGTTGTACATAATTCCTTACTGTACACTTCGGCAGACGCAGCAGAGTTGCTGACATAAATATCTCTTACGCTTTTAGAAGCAAGAAAATTAATGCCCTCTACCTTTACTCCACCGGTGTTGAACCTTATATGAATATTATGATAATCCCTGAACTGACGTTTTACAGGCACTGTGTATGTTCCATATTCAGAAGCAGCTGCATTTATATCAAACACTGCAACAGGCTCGCTGTTTAAAGAATCCACAAACACCTCAACTGTTCCGTTGGTGCCTGCTGCTATTTCAGCCTTCATTCCAACATAAAGCGGAACATTGCCAAAATACACATTGTTGTTTGTGATACATTCACCTGCTGACATCAAGGATTTACCTTGCAGGTCTACCGAGCCGTCATAATACGGCTCGGCAGCATAAAACTGAAATCCAAAATAGTTTGTTCCTCCGCTTGCAAGCGATACTTTAATATCGTGAGTTGAGCCTGCAGCTATTTTACCTGTAACATCAGCAGTAAGTGTTGTTGCTGTATCCCATTCTACTGAATTATCAGCACGCTTTTCAGTTATCAAAGATGCTAAAAGCTGTCCGTCAACAAACACATTAACGGTTCTGCCAACATAAGGCTCAAAGTTCGCATATCCGCAATACACATTTATGGCAGTAGGGGCTTTTTCAAAATATACATTTTTATATGTAAATGACAATCCTCTTTTTACATATCCGATGTAGTTTTCAAACCCGCTGACCTTACCATCATAATGCTTCATAAAACCAACATCTGCATTCATTGATTCAGTTGTATCCCAAACGCCGTTGGTTTCATCATATATATGAGGATTAAAATGAGTGAATGCATCCTTTGTTGTATAACTTTCAGCAAAAATAAGGTTAGAGGTAAGCACAGTAAACAATAATATAATTGTTAAAATTTTATTGTAAACCTTCAATTAAATCACCTCAATTTAATGCATCAGAAAATGCTAACCAATTAACCTTGGAAACGGCTTCATCTTCACTTTCAAATACCAGATAAACGTCGTGTTTACCTGCAGGAACAACCTTGTTAATTCCGTAAGAATGCTCGTAATAAGTGTATTTTGTATTCTTGCCTTCAACGATATCAATTGAACATAACGGCTCTGATTCCATTGAATCAACATATACATTAAGCTTTCCTTTTCCAACAGTTCTTTCTGTTGCAAAGCTTATTGTAAAGCTGTCCGCATCCTGCGGAACATTAATATCTTTATAAGTAAGAACAGTGTTGCCCTTAATACCATTAGCTGCGTTTTCATGATGACCTGTATAGTTATAATCATCTATTGCAACAACGTTTTCATTTGAACTCTCTGCATAAGAGCCGCCGTATATCTTATCAGACAGCAGCTTAGAGTTTTCAAACACGTCGTTTTCAACAAAGCCGTCACCATAGAACACAACTTCCCAGATGTTGCAGGTACCAAAATCATTAAATGTCAGATACAAATCATATGTTCCTGCTTTTACAGTTTTGTTAAGCTTTACATATTTGTTATAATAGTCAAAGAAGCTTGAACCCATAGGCATTGTTGTTGCAAACGGTTCAGCATCAGGACTGTCAAGTCTGAATTCAATAACACCTCTGTACTGATCCTGAGTTGTTGTAATTAACGACATCATATCAGTATCGCCCTTGAACTCAAAGTCCTCATAGCATACTACTGATCCTGGCCATACTCTGCAAACTGAAAGCTCAGGGCCTGGTCTTCCGATAGTTTCGTCTGCTCTCGTATAATCCGCTTCATCTCCGGCAATTGCCCAATCATAATAACCACCATAGAACTTAGCAGTTGCACCTGCAGGAAGCTTTTCTTCTACTATTTCAACATAATCAATGGTAATTGATTTATAGTCTCTAACTCTTATAAAGAATGACTCTGTACCACCTGGATTCTGAGCTTTAAGCGGCAATGATTTTACGTTGGACTGATACTTGCTTGCATTAATTGCTGTGAACTTATGACCGTCGGCATAACGAAGCGGTTTACCTGTCTCGATGTCGTCACCCATAACAACCTCAAGCATATCGCCTGTGTTATCAGCAAGTCCGCTAAAACCAATTACAACCTTACCAAATTCAGGCACCTTAACGTTTTCAAACTTAATCCATTGATTATCACCTGTAAACTTTGCTCTGCCGTTTACATTGATAACACCTTCAGACATTACAAAATCATCAGCGTCAAAGGATGTGCTTCCTTCAGAAATGTTTTCAAAATGGTCAATGTT
>JAZNGX010000163.1:0-5530 GCA_045576675.1 Clostridia bacterium
AGACACGGTTGTTCTTATGCCTGGGCCGTCTACAAGGGAATTTCTTTGAATGGAAAAAATGGTGGCTTTCATAATGTTATTTATACCTTTCTATAATCATATCCTGCCATTCTTTGTTCATAGTCACAAACCGTGCATTCCATCCCGAAACTCTAACAGAAAGGTTTTGATAGTCTTCCGGATGCTTTTGTGCTTTCATTAGCAGTTCTGCATCAGCAATATCTCCGCAGCAATATCGACAAATCAATCTATACTGATTATATTTTGTCAGGTGCTGTAAAGAGCAGGGAAGATGTGTACCATTTTCCGCAATTTTAGGATATCCTAAGACCTTATCAAAAAAGCCTTAAACGAATAATTTCGTTTAAGGCTTAGTGTTATTTAGATTTAACTGTTTTTAGTGATGAGATTAGCATTCTTCGGATAGCACCACATTCATTTTGCATTTTCTTATATTTTTCTTCTTTAATACAATTTGTTTCAAAGAGTAATTCTAACCAATACTCTGTTTCATAGCACTCTTTTTGTGATATTTCAAGTTTTGATATAAAATCATTTTTGCTTTGAGCGTATTGTGCTTCGTGAAGATTGGCACCAATTGAAGTTGCCGAACGAAGTAGTTGATTCACCAAAACCGCTTCTTTATGACTTGATTTAATCTCTCTGCATAAGAAAACAATATCTTTTGCAAATTGCTTTGCTTTATTTCTTAAAATACTTTCTGCCATTGATATCACCTCTGTAATTATTATACTGTAGCTTTGCTACTTTTTCAAGTGATATTCTGAACGATGTTCAGCGTGATATTTTTGATAAATCAAAAGTGTTATTAAAACCTATGGTTTTAGTGGTATTTTATTCGCAAACAAACTGTGCGAAGCACAATACCACTTGCAAAGCAAATACCACTGCGAAGCAATATAACTCGCCATAGGCGAATAAAACTGCCGAGTGTCCTTAAGAACACTCGGCATAAGAAGTGAATTTTTAATAATACAAAGGTAATTGTTCATTTGCACACAGAGGAGCAAGTGTTCCTTTTTCAACAAGCATAAGCTTGCAGCTGTCTGCCATTTTGCTGATTTCAACAGAAACGTTTGCTTCAGGGTTTTCGTATGCTGCTACAGAAACAAGCCTTGTTCCGTCATAAAATGCTGCATAAAGCACAGCTTCTTTTCCGCTGCCGCTGATTTCACAATTGATTTCTGCACGGGTAAATGAGGTTATACCCAATGAATAAGCTTCCGGCAATGAAGATATTTTAATTTCAGCATCGCCGTCCTCATATGTGCTTGCAACAATGTAATATTTTTGCCCTGCAGCAAGTGTTGCAATTTTGCCATCGTATGTGTCATTCCAATCAGCATTAATTTGCGATCCGTTTGCATCATATATATTTATATTTGATATAATGTAATTAGTTGTTATTTCTGTTGTACCACTTTCCGGTTGTGTGAATTCGAAATAATAATCGTTGCCATACCTGTTAAATTTATTTCTACCTTCTGCTTTGAATTCATAGCTGTTTGAGTCAAGTGTTGTAATGTCGCTTCTCATTTTCATAGTAAAGATTTTTTCCTCACCGTAAATCTTATTTTCATAATCGTCACCAACATAGATAAATGGTTTTATTGAATAAGTTTTTCCTGTTTTTAATCCGCTTATTTCCGTCTCAATATGTTGAATATCAGAAAATTTCATTTCGGGCTCCATAACACTTTGGCTGCCTTCAATATCTGGACCTGAATACTCAATACCTGCTTTGATGTCATTCACTGCGTATGGTGCTGTAACTGTAAGCTGTACTGCACCGGCAAGTCCGTTGTAAGATGGTGTCATAAAGCAATTGTCAACACTTATGCCAAGAGTTTGACTGTCCGTAGCTTCATATAAAGTAAACTGTGCGGAAGAAAATGCCCTCATTGAGCTGCTGCCGCCGCCTCCACCGCCTGCTGAGCCGCTACCACCGCCTGCTGAGCCGCCACCACCTGTTGGAAGTTTGATTGTGTTACTGATACAGCCGCTTCCTGCACTGACAGAGAATGTTTGATCTTCATAATAATATTGAGGTATATAGATAATAGGGAATAAACCTTTATCAAGCTTGTGCATATAATAAAATGTATTACTTACTGTGTACCAGTAATCTCCGCCCCATACGTAAATCTCGGAATTGTAAAGTGATGTATCAATTTTATAATAGCCTTCTTTTGGTACATTGAATACAAATATTTCATTTTCAGCACCGGCATTGTAAGTTGTATCTGTTGTAATTTCAGTTACAACTGCATCGGATATTTTAGCAGTCATATTATAATGTGGTCTTAAAATATATGTTGTGCCTGTTTCACCATTAAAGAACTGAGCATCATGAGTCTCAAGTGCTATGTTTGAATGTTCTTTTGTTATGACGTCTACAGTTCCGTATTGCAAGTCATTGGTTATAGTATAAATTGCATTTTGTGACGGTGTGAATGAATAGTATGAACCTTCTGTCAGACTTGTTTCAACATCCTTTGTAAGCACTTCAGGAATAATTTTTGATATATTTACTGTCACATCACTCCGACCGCTTGTGTACTTGTAAAAGGTGAAATATATTTTATCGCCTTCATTACGATAAATGGCTGTGCTGGTCGGATAGCCATTGTATACATAATAATTGTGATCATTTATTTGAATTTCTGCATATCTCCACGAACCTGTTTTTGCAAGCTCTACATCATAAAAGCCTGCTTCAGGAACAGTGTAGCACATTGTCAAATCCTCGCTGCTGCTAAGTGAAATAGTCTGACCGTTTGTAAGCTCTGTGTATGCATTTGTAACCTTAATCTCGTTTTGTGAAACGGTGCCGCCTATTGATGAATTGCCCCAAAGCTCGATATAAACAGTAACGTCCTTTTTCAGTTCAAGTATTTTTGAATAGCCCCACATTGCAGATGCTGACTTGTAAAGAACTTCGTTATCAGTGTATATCTTTAAGTTATCGCAATAATTGTTATTGCTCATTATCTTATAGCTGCCGTCTTCAGAAGGTGTAAAAGAGTACAGATATGTTTTTCCTGAGTAATAGTCATAGTATGCAGCCTCGTCAAAGCTTAAAGCTATAGCAGTCGGTGCAACATATTTTCTTACGGTTACTTCATCATCATCAGAATAAAGTGAAATTAAAACCCACTCGTCTTTTTTCAAATCAATAGTGCGATATGTTGCTGATGAATAGTCGTCTGAAGTTTCGATATTATAGTCATTGCAGTTTGAAAAGTCAAATTCATATTTTCCGTCTTCAGGTGCACAAAACGCAATGAATCTTCTGTAATCAACTGAAATTGTTGCTTTTGATGCAACATCAAGCTCCATACTCGGCATTTCTGTTTGAGTAATCGTCCATTGTATGTTTTCATCACTGTAATTTCTTGCAGTTACAAAGTATTCGCCCGGTTTAACAACTGCAGTTTGTTCGTTTTCATAAAAACTGTAATGGTTATTATCATTTTCCATTGATGCATTTGCACCTGTCAGTGTGATAATAACAGGCTTGCTGATTTTGATGCTGAAGGTGGCTTCATCATTGGCAGCAAGTGTATTTTCTTTGCCGAATTCAACTGCTTCGGGAATTGTGTAAGTTATATCAAGAGTAAAATTATCACCCATTGAGCTTGTGTTTATGTAATATGTTCCGTCTTTTAAAATTCTTGTTAATTCGCCCCAACCGTTATCAACGTGATTGCCGTTTTCATCAATAATGTTGAAATTAGAATCATATTCTTCGTTTCCGCTTACGCTGAAATTGTACATACCATATTTCGGGATAGTGATTTCACATACTCCGCTTACGCCTGAGATGGAGTAAAGCTTTGTTGTGGTTTGCGGATTGTTTATTATTGGTGTGAAAACATTTAATTTATTAAGCTCGAATTTAATGGTTGTTGATAAATCAGAACCGTTGTTTTTTGAAACAGAATATATTGTGGTTTCGCCTGCTGACATATAGGTAATATCATCAGGATAAATATACTGATTGTTGGGGTATTTTATGAAGCGTATGCTCCAGTCGTCATAGTAATAATCGTCCCATTTATCATAAGTTACCGCCCCCAGACTGTAAAAGCCTGATTCCTTGGCAGTTATACTAAGATAAGCGGAGCTTTTGCCAACAAGTTCAAGCTTACCATCAATAAGACTGTCAAATTCAATTACAGGGATACCGCCTTTTATTGTAATATCACACGAATCACCTATGTGGTAATCGCAATACTCGTTTTCGCAAACACTGGTATAATATATTTCAACTGTATATGTGCTTCCGTTTAAAAAATCTTCACTGCTGAAGGTAAATGCACCTTCGCTAATCCATTCGCTTACGTAATGAGATTCTTCTACTGCAGTGTCCCAACTGTTAAGCGGTTTTACCGTCAAAAGAATTTCGCGGTTTGTAACGTAATTGTTCATATAGCTGTAATTTACCGTTACAATGTCATTTTCCTGTGTTATGCTTTCAATTCCAAGCTCGCAGCACGGGCTTGCGTAAACTGCAGGCATAATGCCGGCAAGCATTACAAGCATAATAATTAATGAAATTATTCTTTTCATATTTAACACTCCTTTATAAAATCCAAACATTACTATTATACCATTTTTGGCCATAAAAATCAAGAAAATTATAGTATTTCAAACTGCTTTTTGTTCGACTTTATTATACCTTCATTTCTTAATTTGCTTATTTCGTTAGAAAGACCACTGCGGTCAACACCTAAATAATCGGCAAGCTGCTGACGGTCATATGGAATTGTGAATTTTGCGTTGCCGCATTTTTTTGCCTGAAGTGTAAGAAAGGTCATAAGCTTTTCTCTTGTGGTGCGTTTTGTGATAATTTCAAGCTTTTGATTAAGTGCAATATTTTTTGTTGCAACAATTTTTAACAGGTTATATATCATTTTGTTGTGAAATTCACAGGCAGAGGAGCAAGTGGTAATTATTCTTTTGCAATCTGCAAAAAATATTTCACATTCGGTTTCAGCAACAACGCCTATGTTAACAGGCACCTCTGCACAGGAAAAGGCTTCAGCAAATAGCTCTGAAGGCTCTATGTGCGTAACAATGCTTCTGTTGCCGTCATAATCTGTACGTTCAAGCTGCACTGTTCCTGAAAGGACTATTCCAACGTGGCTTGTATACTTCCCCTCTGATATAACTGTACTGCCTTTTGTAAATTTAACAACCTGTCCGTTAAGGCAGGCAAGCATAGAATTCAGATTTTTGTCTTCAATTCCGTTAAAAAGAGGGCATTTTCTTAAAATCTCAAAATATTTTTTCATAAAAACCTCCGTTTTGTTGAAAATTCAACATACATACAGTTGTTATTATATTATAATTAAAGCATAAAAGCAAGGAGGAATTTATTGCACCGCCGAAATTTTCGTGCCTTAAAGGCACGAAACGGCGATGTGCATAATTCCCATAGCAGTGGCGTTTCACTACAGCAAGCTGTAGAACGCTGTTGCATGGGTGCTGTTAGCCAAATTCAAAA
>JAZNGX010000164.1:0-8400 GCA_045576675.1 Clostridia bacterium
AGAATTATGGTATTACCCAAATTTTTATTAAAAGTAATATTTAAAGGAGAAAGATAATGCTTATAGTTATAGAGGGCGTTGACGGAAGCGGAAAACAAACCCAGACAGAACTTTTGCTAAAAAAATTAAAAGACCTTGGCAAAAAGGCAGTAAAACTTACATTTCCCAATTATGAGGGAGAAACCTCTGCCCTTGTAAAAATGTATCTGGGCGGAAAATTCGGTGACAATCCCAATGACATAAACCCATATGCGGCATCAGTTTTCTATGCGGCAGACAGAATAGGCTCGTTCCTTTCAGACTGGAAGAACGACTATCAAAGCGACAGCGTCATACTTTGTGACAGATACACAACGTCAAATGCAGTGCATCAGTCATGCAAGCTTGATGGGGCGGAGCGTGATGAATACCTTGACTGGCTTTTTGATTTTGAGTATAACCTGATAGGCTTGCCTAAGCCTGATTTGGTGATTTTTCTTAATATGCCGCCTGAATTTGGTAAGGAGCTTACAAAAAACAGAGCCAACAAAATCACAGGTACGATGGAAAAGGATATTCACGAAAAGAACAGCGACCATATAACCAGTGCATACAATGCGGCGTTGTATACTGCAAAGCGTTTCGGCTGGCACATAATCGACTGTGTTAAGGACGGCGCTGTAAGAACAATAGACGAAATCAATAACGAAATTTACGAAACGGTGATAAATAATGCTTGAATTTAAATCTCTGGAGCTTGCCGACAAGCCTTTAATAGAGCAATATACCAAGGCTTTTTCCGTAACCTCCAGCGAGCTTAATTTTACAACCTTTTATATCTGGCGTGATTTGCTGAACGTTCAGTTTGCTGTTTCAAACGATTGTGTAATATATAAAACCCGCCACAATGAAAATCCGTTTTCATTAAGATTTCCGCTTGGCTTGGGTGATAAGAAAAAAGCAATACAGGAATGTGTACGTACATTTGGCAATGACACAAGGTTTTACGGTCTTACGGAGGATATGCTTGAATATTTTTCGGATGAGTTTGAAATATCCGAAATGCCTGCGTATTATGACTATGTTTATGAAAGTGAAAAGCTGATTTCCCTTGCAGGCAAGAAGCTGCACAGCAAGCGAAACCATATAAATTCATTTCATAAGCTTTATGAAAGTGAGTTTTCACCAATAACAGAGGCAGATGCGGAGTTTATAACTGCATACTATGATAAATGGTATGACGGTGACGGCGATGAATACTTGGAGCAGGAAAAGAGAAGCATTACAGATGTGATAAAGAATTTCGGCTGCTTAAAGCTAATGGGCGAAAAGCTGATTGTTGGCGGCTCTCTTGCGGCATTTACAATTGGCGAAAGACTTAATGAGGACACTGCCGTAGTGCATATTGAAAAGGCGGACACAAGCTTTAAGGGAGCATATGCAGTGATAAATCAGCATTTTGCACAGCATTACCTTAAGGATTTTAAGTATATAAACAGAGAAGAGGATATGGGTATTGAAGGACTTAAAAAAGCAAAAATGTCATACTATCCATATGCTTTTGTGAAAAAATATAAGGCACAGATTAAGGAGTGATAGTTATGATATATTTATTTTTGGCTGATGGCTTTGAAGAAATTGAGGCACTTACCCCTGTTGATATATTAAGACGTGGCGGCAAAGAGGTATGCACAGTTTCCATTACGGATAAGCTGTTGGTAACAGGTGCACGCGGTATACCTGTTATGGCTGACAAAACAATCACTGATATTAAGCCTGAGCAGGGCGAAATGTTTATCCTGCCGGGTGGCTTGCCCGGGGCAGACAATCTTGAAGCGTGCAAGCCACTGTGTGATATGATAGTAAAAGCAAACGAGCAGGGCAAATTTGTTTGTGCAATATGTGCCGCACCTAAAATTCTAGGTAAGCTTGGTATTGTTAAAGGCAAAAAAGCAATATGCTATCCCGGTTATGAGGATACACTTGAAGGTGCAGTAATTGCTGACACAGGTGTTGCAGTTGACGGAAACGTTGTTACTGCCAACGGAATGAGCAGCTCGCTTGACTTTGCACTTACTCTTTTAAGTCTTGTTTCAGACAAGGCAGAAAAAATTGCAAAGGGAATTTTGTATAATGGATAAGCAGCTGCTGCGAAAAAAATATCGTGAAATACGAAACAGCGTTACAAATGATACTGTTGCACAACGCCTTTTAGGCTGGGATATATTTAAGGCTTCAAAAACAGTTATGACATATATAAGTGCCAAGGGTGAGGCGGATACGTATCCTGTTTTGCAAAGCGAAAAACAGCTCTATGTACCTGTAACCTTTAAATCCGAGGGCATAATAAGGCCGTGTGAGTTTTACGGAGTTGAAAAGCTTAAAACAGGTGAGTATGGAATTTTGGAGCCTGAACCCGTAAGTGTTTACAACGGCAGGCTTGACCTTGTTATTGTGCCTGCGATATGCTTTAATAAAAAAGGCTACCGCGTTGGATACGGCGGTGGCTATTATGATAAATTTCTGCAAAACAAAAATGGAATAACCGCAGGCTTTTGCTTTGAAGAATGTCTTACAGATCAGGACTTTCAGCAGGAGTTTGATAAAAAGGTGGATTATATTATTACACAGGAAAGGATTATTAAAATATGAGTGACGAGCAAAAAGGACTGTACACAGTTAAAAGCTGTCCGTGGCTTTTATTATTCGTGTTTTTTCTGCAGTTTGTTACGGGAGAGATGCTTAATATACTTTGGGAGCGTTGCTTCGGCGAGGCAGTGCCCGGTCTTTTGCTTCTTGCCTGTGTGCAGATTTTTTCAGTTGCAGTTCCCTGCGGAATATTTATTCTGCTAAAAAATGTTAATCCTAAAGAAATAATAAAGCACAGAAAGCTTTATGGTATAACAGGCATAATGTGTGTGATTGTCGGGATTACGGCACAGCCTATTGCGGCACTTTTAAACAGCCCTGTTGCATTACATATGTCTGATATGGCACCTGTTGCAGACACTCCGTCAACCGCAGGCTCATTTATACTTACACTTATTGTAATTGCAGTTTTGCCTGCGTTTTTTGAAGAAATCCTTATGCGTGGCATAGTGTTTCATGCAACAGAAAAGTATGGATATCGTGCAACGCTTTTTATCTCGGCAATTTGGTTTGCGATACTTCACAACAATCTTGCAAATATTCCTGGAATGTTGTTTCTGGGATTTGTTTCATGCTATGCCGTGTGGATGACCCAGTCGGTTTATGCAGGAATACTGATACATCTTTCGTTTAATATAACAGGTCTTGTTTTTCAGACCACAGGCTTTCCGCAGTCAAACACAGCGGCGGTTATTACGCTTATTATCTCGCTGTTTCTGTTTGTGCCAGCTCTTTCGAGCCTTAACAGAAAGCTTGTACGAAGATATAAAACCCACGGTTTGTTCAAGCAGATATTTTTTGCAATATTTAATTTCCCGATGATAATAATACTATTGGGGTTTGTAATGTTCCATTTCACAAGATGAAAGGGGTTTTAATGTGTCAAAATATAAATACCGTCCTATGTTTGTAAAAAAGAAAAGTCACAAATTACGAAATACGGTTATTGTTCTTGCATTGCTTGCGTTGGCATTTATGGGCTTTGTTGCCTATGCAGACTTTTTTGCAGGAATGCGTAAGGATGATACTGCTGTGTCGGTGTACTTCCCTGTAGATGCGAAGGAAGAGGAAATAATACAGATTTTAAAAGAAAACGAAATCATAAAGTATCCTGCTGCGTTTAAAATTTGCACATTTTTTGGCAGCAACGAATATGTTAACGGAAGCCACGTGCTTAAAAAATCAATGACATATCCGCAAATTCTTAATACAATTAAAAATAAAAACAATGGCAGTATTATAGCAATCGTTGTAAACCCCGGTGATACAATTGATGATATTGCATTGATTGTGTCAGACGAGCTTGAAATAGCAAAAGAGGATTTCTACAACGCGTTGGCACAGGGAACATATGCTGTTGATACAACCCGAACCACCAAAAAATATGAAGGGTATCTGATACCCGGTACATATAATTTTACAAAGGATACAGATGCGGCAGGCGTTGTGTCTGCAATGCTTTCAAAGGTTGATGAGTTTGTGGGCGGAGAACGTGTGGAACGGATTAAACAGCTTAATTTAACTGTTGATGAGGCTCTTACTCTTGCTTCAATTGTTCAGGCAGAGGCAAAGTCTGATGATGATATGCCGAACATAGCTGCAAAGCTGATACAAAAGCTGAGAGACGGTGCTTTGCTTGAAAGCGAAGCGACACTAAAGTACAGTCTTGGTAAGGACGAGCTTAACGCAACAGACAAAATAACTGATACCCCATACAATACATTTTTGTATAAGGGATTGCCTAAGGGGCCAATATGCTCACCCGGGGAAAATGCTTTAAAGGCAGTATTACAATAGGAGAAATGAAAATGGAAAACAACGAGGATTTTAATATAAATTATGAATATATTGTGCGTTATATAAGGCGTACAATAAAGAAAAATGTTGGACTGCTTGCTGAAATGGAGCAGTTTGCAAAGAAAAATGATGTTCCAATTGCTCAGCCTGAAACCATAAAGTTTATTGAAACACTGATAAAGTCATCAGGTGCAAAAAAGGTGCTTGAGGTTGGCGCGGCAATAGGATATTCTGCGGTTACTCTTGCAGATTGCGGCTGCAGTATTACAACAATTGAGCGTGACGAAAATATGCTGCCTCATTTGTATTCCAACATACAAAAGGCTGGTTACGGTGATAAAATAACTGTTATCGAAGGCGATGCAAAGGAAGTTTTAGAGGGACTTGAGGGCGAGTTTGATTTTATATTCCTTGATGCTGCTAAGGCACAGTATCTTGAGTTTTTGCCGAATTGTCTGCGACTTTTAAAAAATGGCGGAATACTTTTTTCAGACAATATACTTTATAAGGGTATGGTTGCAACTGACGAGCTTTTCAGAAGGCGGAAAATTACGATTATACGTCGTTTAAGAAAATATCTTGATGAGCTTTGCTCACGTGAAGATTTATGTACTTCAATTGTGCCGATTGGTGACGGAGCAGCAATAAGCTATTATACAAAAAACTAATATGAAAAACAAAAAATGAACTGTAACAAATCTGCTACAGTTCATTTTTAATACCACAACATAATCATTGTATCATAAATATAATGCACTTGTAAATAGTTTTTTAAAATTGTTCATAATATTCTCTGCTATAGCCAAAAAATAACAAAACAGTTTTCATAAATTGCCGATTGAATACGCTATGCTTATATGTTAAACTGTAGATGAGCTAAAGAAAGGAAGGTACACTCCAATGAAAATTTAAGCTTTGACTTTAATATGAGGTATAAAAAATGATTTGAGCTGATGAAAGGAATTTTGTAAAAAACACGACGGTGCTACGTTTAATATATATGATTAAAAATCCGGTTCAGGTCTAGTGAAAAAATCCTTCATAAAAAAGTCACAAACTTCGTCTTTTGTAACAGAAACGTACAGTTAAAACATCGGGTTGTTCTCATTAGAGAAAAAGTTATTAAAAATTTGTGTGTTGATGATATTGTAATGATGTAACAAAAGGCAGATCGTGAAAGAGAGGTTAACCAAAGATGTTAGATATCAAGAACGAACAGAAGTGACCCTTGATTGTAGAAAACGCAGTCAGGGGTCACTTCTTTTTTTCTTAATTATATTGTTTGTTTCTAAAGCCGGATGGTACTCTGTTATCAGGATATTATAAAACAACTGTCGCAAATCCAAGCTTGGATTTGCGGCAGTTGTTTATCTTAATTCTCAAATAAATCAGTATATGCTTTTGAGCCGTAGCTTTCTGCTTCCACGCCATTGATTGTGGTCGGCAAAACAGCACTTGTCATTATAATATCCTCTGCTGTGATATTTTTTATTTCGATTTCAGGCTTAATATAATTTCTCATTATCATAATCCCTCCATTATTGTGCCAATTTTCCCATAACAGGAACTGACCAGTATGTTGTATCTCCTAATTTAACAAACGCTACTGCATAGAATGTAGCACCCTCAGGTACATCTGTAACATCACCATAGAAGGTTTTGCTGGTTGTTGTTTCGCCGCCAAGACCAGCTGCTTCTTCGTAATTAGCGTCTGTACCCAATACTTTTATAAATTTGATTCCTGAAATAACTTCACCATCAATATTTGCATCAAATAAAAATCTGATGGTATTGCCGTTTGCTGCATAGTCTGTTGTCCAGATTTGATCTACAACTCCATATGTGCCGTCACCGTTATCTTTCATTTTAAAGCCGTCAGCGAGAAATTCCTCATTGACATTAACATCAAATGTACCGCCGGAAACTGTAAGAGTTGTTGTTGCTTCGTTGTCCTTACGGAGAAGGTCGGCACTGAAGCCTGAGAAGTCACCGTCTGTAATTGTAGCTGTTACAGGAGATGCAGAGCCTTCCCAAACAAGAACTGGAGCCTTGTGACCACCCGTAGTCTTTTCAACTTCGGATAAATCATTCTTCAAAGTACCACCGGTGATTGTTACAGTCTGAGCGTTCGACTGATAATTTCTGCCGACATTTACGATATACCCGGAGTAACCGTTAGTAGTGATAGTACCACCGGTAATAGTTACATCACCTGTAGCAGTAACAAGTGCATAGTTATTGCCGTAACGAATACCTGAGCTATAGCCGTAGCCCTTTTCGTTGGTTACAATTTCACCGCCGTTTACGGTGATATCGCCATCAACGTTGATACCATAGCTGTAATTTTTACCGCTGGTAGAAATCTTACCATCGTTAACAGTTACGTTTGCATTTGTGTAGTTACCAAAGATACCAATTGCCTTATTGTTGGGTGTATCTACGGTAATTGTACCGCCGTTGATTGTAACGTCTGTATTGCTGTCTGTGTAAATTGCAGCAATAAGATTTGTTTTATTATTGTTTTCACCCTTTGTTGCAAGAATAGAGCCGCTGTTGAAAACAAGCTCGCTGCCGCTTCTCACCCAGATAGCTCTGTCGGACTTTGAAGCCTCAATAGCAACATTTTCAACTGTAAGCTTGCCGCCATTCTGTACAACAAGCGGATAGGGTTCGTTTGTATTCTTGATAAAACCGTTCTTGATTGTTACATCGCCTGTAATTATAATGTAAGCATCAGTAACAGTTTTGCCACCAAGATTAAGTGTGATGTTCTTGCTAATTGTAGCATCAACATCAGCTACGTCAGAACATAGAACGATTTCGGCATTTGCATCAACTGCATCTAAAGCTGCCTGAAGGTCTGTGAATTCTTCACCATTAACGGTTGCAACAACTTTTTTAGCCTCTACAATAGAGCCATCCTCGTTTTTGGTAAAGTTTGTTCCGTCAATAGTGATAACTGTACCTACTTCAGCAAACGAACCAACATTGTCACCATTTTCGCTCTGATATACTTTAGAAGAAGCACCTGTAAACGAGCCACCTTTTAAGGTGATGTCAGCGGATGCATAAGCAAAAGCCGCAGCAACGGAATAAAAGTTTCCGCCTTCAACAATTACAGTATTAGTTCCTGCATAAATAATGGCATTGCCTTCACTTGTTGCATTTTCCTGAGTATGAGAGAATGAACCATCTTTTATTGTCACTGAAGCTTCTGTAACATACACAACATGACCGCTTCCGGAAATGTTATAAGAACCACCATTGATAATCACGCTTCCGTTTGTGGCAGCAATGGCACCATGCTCGCTATTTACAGTAGCATCATCAATAGTGATGTCGCCATTTGAGATGATAGCATATGTCCAGTCCGCATTTGCAGTGAATGTACCGCCGTTAATTTCAGCAGTTGCACCAGTATCTAAATAAAGAGTGGATGCTGCCGGAGCTGTGCTTGCATCCGCAGATGTAAAAGTACCACCATTGATGGTAAGTTTAGAACCACTATAGTTCCATACGGCAGAACCGCCGTTGGTATCAATGGAATTATAAGTACCATTTTCAATAATCAAGGTACCATAGTTACCAATACCGCGGCTGTTGATTGTACCATTACCGGTCAGAGTAAGGGTACCATAGTTATCGATTGCATAGATGTGCTTTTCTGAGCTTCCTGTTTGAAAACCAACATCAATCGTATGACCGTCAAGATTGATGGTTAATGTAGTACCTTCTTCAATCTTGTAGGTTTCAGAAAGTGTTACATCTTCTGTAAGAGTAATAACACCATCTACCGCCACCGGAAGTGTTGATGCAACTTCTGCAAAAACTGTAAAACTCATTACGCTTAACAGCATTGCAAAAACAAGCATTGAAGCTAAAAATTTCTTTACATTCATTTTTTCTTCCTCCTTATGTAAATTTGCATAAAATTATACATCTAAATATTACCACTAATTCATTGATTTGTCAATG
>JAZNGX010000165.1:0-1557 GCA_045576675.1 Clostridia bacterium
TCCACTTTGTGGAGTGTCTTGTCTTTTTTGTCAAAATAATTGCAGTGTGATACAAACAGAAATAATAGTATTTGTGTCATACTGCATTAATTTATATATTATTCTTTCCTTGCACCAACTATATGAATACATCTTAATTTAGCAAAATCATAGGTGAACAAATCTCTGTTAAGCGAGTCTTCGGAATGAGAACAAATATAATACCTTCTGCCAAAAAAATCTGTTTCAATTCTTGTTAATATCAATGAGTGATAGTACATTCCAGAGCTGTTACCAAGCTGTATAACATCACCCGGGATTATATTAATTAATCTTGTTTCTATTCCGTAAGGCCCAACATCTCTGTTATTTACCATAAAATTGTAAAAGTAATCAACACCAGTCCACGAAGGTGATTTGTTATTTGAATTAATATAATACCATCCGTAAGTTTGCGTATAATTCATCACGCCTGTACCGGCATAAACGCACTGCGATACAAAGTTTGTGCAGTCACCGCCAATACCTGCATAGTCATAAAAATCAGGATTTCGTGACAAAGCCCATCTTTGCGCATATGCAATTGCTGCTTCACGGTCATAAGGAACAAATATCATAATAATGCCCCCTATAAATCAAAATAGCGGAGGATGCCACTGTATATTGCATAAGCAAAGCCGTAAGGGTCATCACGCATTTTCGCAGCATCCTGAGGGTTTGATATATATGCAAGCTCAACCAAAACAGCAGGCATATCTGTGTTTCGTAAAACATAAAGCGATGGGCGTACAAAAACACCACGTCTTCTTGTACCCATTCGTGCCACAATTGCATTTAATATGCGTTCTCCAAGCCAATATGCTTGTGAATTCTGACGGTACACATAAACTTCTGTTCCGTTTGCCTGCGGATTTAAGCTGCCGTTTGTATGAATACTTATAAAATAATCAGCACCCCAACTGTTTGCGGCATCAACCCTTGCACGCAAGCTTGTCGTGTTGCTTGTTCCTAAAACTTCTGTTGATGAGTTGCGTGACAACCTTGCCTGAAAGTTGGGATTAGCATTCAGTAAGTCATATAAATATCTTCCAACGATATAAGTTATATCCTGTTCTCTCAGTCCGTTGCCTTCGGCACCCGTGTTCGGCCCCGACGGATTGTGACCCTGGTCAATAAATATTTTAATAATATGCGTAACCTCCCTTACAAATTTCTTCTATAGCCGAAATAGCTTTTAATACATCAGCATAGGTAGTAAAACTGCATACACTAAGGCGTACAAGACCTGTCTTTTCAGTTCCAATTGATTTGTGAGCAAGAATTGCACAATGCAAACCACCACGAGATGCAATACCATATTTTGCGTCCAGAATATTGCTTACCTGAACACTGTCCATATTATCAATTGCAAAGCCTATAACGCCAACACTGTTATTACTACCATATATTTTTACATTTTTAATCGCAGATAAGCCCTTACGAAGAGCTTCGGCAAGCCGATGTTCATATTCATACAGCCTGTCAACTCCGTTATTAAGAACAAACCTTACGCCTTCAGCCAAACCAACAATACCAACG
>JAZNGX010000166.1:0-6946 GCA_045576675.1 Clostridia bacterium
TTGCTTTTATAGTATATCTGTAGTTACCTTCTGATAAATCAGAAACTGTATAAGCTACATTTCCGTCAACTGAAGGAGTCATGGTAGCTATAGCATCAGCATTTCTTGACTCAAACAATTCAACTTTTTCTATTGAATCACCGTCAATAGAAACATTTGCTTTTAATTCAATTTCTCCGCCAATTTCTATACTGTTAGTTTCAGCTGTTTCCCATACAATTACAGGAGCTGGTTTAGCGGTTGCAGTAACTTCAACTGTTGATGATGTTGCGTTACCACCCTGTGTAGCTGTTACTTTTGCATAATACTTATGTGCGCCTGCTGTAACATTTTCAACTGTATACGTAGCAACATCACCTGTTAATTCTGTAACTGTACCTAAAGCAGTTGCATTACCTTCTTCAAAGAACTCAACCTTTGAAATTGTATCATCTGTAACTGTTGCTGTTGCTGTAAGAGTAACATTGCCACCTTCAACAACTGTTGCAGTATCAGCTGTTAATAATACAGTTGGCTTTGGACCTGAAACCTCTTCTTCGTGTGTAATTTTCAATTCGTCCAATTGCAATATTGTATTAGCACCAGTAAGTCTGAAACAAATATTATCAACTGAACGTATGTCCTCAACAGCTAAAGGGTAGTTTGAGGTATTAATCGCATATGTTTTTCCGTTACTGCCACTGATTTTTTGAATAAGTTGCATCTGTGGTTTGCTTTTTGTGTCAGTTGCATTAATACTTAATGTAAAATGAAACCAGTTCGTATTATTAAATTTACCATTGCTACCTGATGAAACCGATGCACCATCTTTGTTAATCATATATGTTTGAACAGCGTCAGTTCCACCAAACTGTAAAAACGGCACAAGTACTGGTCCATTATCTGTTTGTTCTTCAATACACATTTCAAAAGTACCTGTGGTTTGCATATAGAATGAAATTGTATTTTTTACATTATCTACTGCACTATAATTTTGCATTTTAATGTATGAACCATTTGTACCTGATAACTGAACAACATTTCCACGAGCACTGTCTGTTGCAATCACAGCAGTTGCACCTTCACTTGCAGTCCAGTGTGCCGGTAGTGAGTTGGAATCTTCAAAGGTGTCATTTACCTGAGTTACTGTTATCATATCCGCAGCAAAGGCAGGAACACATACAGCTGAAACCAGCATCGCAAGAACTAATAAACTACTTAATAATTTTTTAGACATAATATCATCTCCTAAAACAAATTTTATATATTTTATTTCTTTTTATAATATATGTTTTCCAAATCTTTTATCTTGCTTATTCAACTGTCCAAACGGGAGATAGCGGTCTTAATGTTGCTTCATTTTCAATCATGAAAATTTTATCTCCTGTATCAAGTGTGAAATCTTCAGGTGTTGTGATAATCTCCTCACCATAATCAAATGACTTAGCTAATACATAAGTATCACTTAGCTTGCCACCCTCATAATCTGCAAATATCAATGTATATGTATTTGGTGTTCTTGCATTAACAAGGACTGATTTTGAATTCTTGTCATAATCACCAATTCTGTTAGTTGCATTATACAGTCTGAAATCATCAAGCACGAAGCTTGTATCTTCTGATAACTCAAATATCTGGTTATAAACACCATCGTTTGTATTACGTGTTGAAGATTGTACATATTCACATGCTTCATTTGTAGTTTCATCAGTAATACGTACTAAAAGCTTATCAGCTGTTGAACCGTTAGAAGTTCTGAAGTCGATTACACACTTTACAGTGTACCAGTGACCGGGTACAAATGCAACCAAATCCTTATATTTTTCTTCACTGCTTGAATATCTCTTATCAACTGACTGAACCTTGCTGCCGTTAAATTTAACAAGGTTAGGGTTAATACCTGAATTATCAGGTCTTACCATCCATACAAACATATCTCCGTCAGGTCTGATGCGGTACTCAATTACTGTGATGGATTTTTTAGCTACCATATCAGTAGGACAGTCAAATCTTAGTCTTGCACCGGAAGAACCTGTTACTGTAACTGCACCGTCCTTAACTGTAGCAGTTGCACTGTTCTGTGTCTTCCAGTTTGCAGGAAGTGAGCTTATACCGTCAAAATCAGCAGCACCAAGAACATAATCCGGTGTGTCAAATACCGGGATAACCACACCTGCCATTACAGTTATAATTTCAGATGTAGCTTCGCCACCTTTTGAAGCATATACTTTAGCGTAATACTGGTGTATTCCCTTAGTAATACCAAAGATATAATGTGATGCAACACCGCCGCTTACCTGAGTTACAGTACCAATAGGCTCGTTTACACCTAACTCATAAAACTCAACCTTTGAAATAGTGTCGTTTGTTACAGATACAGCTGCACTGATATCCATGTCCATACCAACTTCTGCAGTTGCATTATTTGCAGGTCTTATAATTTCTATTGTAGGAATCGGGTATGAAGGACCTGCACCCTTTTCATATACCTTTACATCGTCTAAAACAAAGCTTGTGTCAGAAATCAACTCGAATGTGTGGTTGTGTACACCTTGCTCTGTGTTACGTGTAAGAACTGAAACAGCCTCACTTACTGTGCCTGCAGTTTCATCAGTTACTGTAACGATTAATTTGTCGTTTGTTAATGAACCGGACTTTTTAAAGTCGATTGTATATCTTACACTATACCAGTGTCCCGGTACAAAAGCAATAACATCCTTTGTAGTTTCGTTACTGCTGCCGTATCTTTTGTTGTATGTAATTACCTTTGAACCTTCAAAGCCAAGCAGGTTAGGATTGATACCTGAATTTATAGGACTTACCATCCATACAAACATATTTCCGTTTGGTTTGATACGGTATTCAACTGTAGTAATCTTGTTTTCTCTTACGTCAGGGTTGTCAAAACGAAGACGTCCGCCGCTTTCACCGGAAACAGTTACGCTGCCGTTTGATACAACTGCTGTTGCACCGTTTTGTGTCTTCCAGCCTGAAGGCAAGCTGTCTATACCTTCAAAATCAGCTGAAAACATAAGATAGTCTTTTTCAGGATTAAACTGCTCGTTGGCAACTACCATCAAAGACTCTGAGCTTGCATATCCGCCCTTTGCACCATAGGCTTTAGCATAGTAACTGTGAGTACCAACCGCAATATCTTCAACTGTGAAGTTAGCAATATTATTCTGTAGTGATGTTACAGTGCCGATAGCTGAAGTAACACCATCTTCATATAACTCAACTTTAGAAATTGTATCACCGCCAACAGTTGCCTGAACTGAAATATCAACATTGTCACCTTCGCCAACGAAAGCAGTTGATGCAGGATTAACTATAGATACAACCGGTGTGTTATCTCCAACATATACAGTTTCTTTATGATAGATTTTAAAATCATCAATAGCAAACTGTGTGCTGTCATCTGTTAGTAAGAAGCAATGATTTGCAATTATAAAGTCAGTAGTTCTTGTATATACCTCTTTTGTATATTCGGTTGTGCTACCTGTTGTTTCATCTGTTACACGTGCTTTAATTTTGTCGTTTGCACCTGAACCTGATGGTCTGAAATCTATTCTGTACTCAACCTTATACCATCTGCCGGGTACATACGAAGATATAACCTCGGTAGTTTCGTTACTGCTTCCGTAACGTTTATTAATAAGATGAATTTCACCTACACCGCCAACAGGCTCTGTGAAACGAATCAATGTAGGATTGATACCTGTGTTGTCTTTACGGTACATATATACTTCCATCGCACCGGTTGTTCTTATACTATATTCAATATAGTTAATAACCTTTGATTCAGGAGCAGGGTTTGTCATCTGAAGATAAGAACCTGAGCTACCATAAGCGGTAACAACATTACCATGTGTTCCACCTTCGTTAGTTATTGTTGTTGTAATACTACCCTTACCGTCAAAGGTTGAAGGCAGTGATGACGAACTGTTGAAATTTTCATTAATCTGGAACACATCAACCTGAACCTCTTCAGCTGATACGTTAATTGCGGTCATAGCAAAAAGCATTGCTAAAATCAAACAACCGCTTATAAATCTCTTTTTCATAATTCATCCTCCTTTGGTTGGCTTTATAAAAATTAACCTAATAATATTCTACTACTTTAAGACATTATAGTAAATATGCAAAAATCCACTTTGCCTATCACTTTTCCACCTATCGATAAAAAAGTGCAGGTGGAAAAGTGATAATTAAGTTAATTTGACGCTGCCGATTTAAAGAAATCATAGAATGGCTGAACAGGAATGTATCCTTCTGTCTCGGTACTTTCAACTATACCGGGCCATCCGCCTTCACCGGCAGATTTTAAAAGTCGGTAATATACTACAGCCTGAGCTTTTGTATCAAAATATTTATAAGCATCCTCTAAGAATGTTACCCATGTAGAATATCCTGTCTCTGTTTTACGATTCCACTCACTGATTAAAATTTCAGTATCCCCTACCATAGAATCAAGAGAGTTAACATACTTTTTCAACTCAGGTAATGAATCAATATATGGATGAAGTCCTGCATAATCAACATAATTTAAGTAGCCTGCGCTGATGTAGAACGGAATTTCAGATAATCCGGTAGCGTATGTACCGTCTTTTCTGCGCTGGTGCATTGTCCAGCTACCACCTAAAATCTTGCCCGCATTACCCTTACGCAATGAACGGCTGGCAGGTGCTAAAATATCATTTACATATTTATCGGCACGCTCAACTACATTTGAGGTTTTGGGATTAAAATATTTATCAAGGTTTAGCTCATTATATATTTCCCAAATATCTACATAATCCTTAAGCACGCCGTCTCCCACAGGTAAATTCTGAATACTGTCATAATATGCTTTTGTTACTTCAGCATTTGCAGGTACCTTACCGCTGTGTCCGCTTGTCAGCAGGATAACACAGAATCCGGCATCGTGGAATTTCTGTGCAAGTCCAAAGGCACCGTGATATTCCGGTAAATTCCAGTCAAATACATCCGCCCACAGACGAACTGTATCAATACCAAGATCTTTAAGTACGGGAATTGCCTTTTCAGGGTCGGTATCATTACCGCAAAGCACTGCGTACAAGGTTGGTTCTCTTGTTTCTGATGGTGTAACATTCTGTTCTTCGGGAACATAAATGATATATGGCTGTGACAAAGGCATAATAGAATCCATATCAGCAAGCATATATATCTTATCACCGTCATAAAGAGTGATATCATCAGGTACTTCTACTTTATTTTCACCGGAAACAAGGTCAGCATTTACTACAACAAGGTTATTAAGCAGTTTACCGCTGTAATCCGTGAACACAAGCGAAACCTCACCATCGGCAGCAGCATTAACTGTAGCTACACGGGTTTTATCGTCATAAGCCACAACAGCATTTTCTGTATAGTAAAGCTTAAATCCGTCAAGAGTGAAGCTTGTGTCATCAAGAGCAGTAAACACAGGTGCAAGCTCTGCTCCATTTGCAGTTACCAAAGCTGAATTGCTTATATTTGCTGTTTCATCTTTAATAACAATATTGTACTGATTATTCAGTGTATCTACTGTGCAACGCACACTGTAACGGTTATTGGGTACAAAATCGCAAAGTATGGTTGCTTCACCGTTCGGATTTGCTACAAGCTTACCGTCAGCAAATTCAAGCCAATCAGAAACCTCAACATCACCGCCAGGAACAATAGTAAACTGAACTGTCTTCATCTTATTGTCATTTGTGCTGATGTTACATGAAACGCCGCTGCCGCTGTTTGCCGTTACAGTAGCTACTCCGTTTTGTACATTTATTGATGCACCATCAGTTGCAATCCACTGGTTTTCAAAATTATCACATATAATGTAATCAAGATTTGAATCATATAAAACTGTCAGAAAATCTGAAAATCCTACTCCGCCGTTAACGGTAGTCGCTTTTACATAATATCTATGGACACCGTGTGTAATATCTGAAACCGTATATGTTAATGAATCCTCTTTTACTGTATATAATGGTTTTGAGTTACCTTCTTCAAAAACTTCAAGCTTTTCAATTGTATCATCATCGATTGTAGCTTTAGCTGTAAGTGTTACAGTTTCGCCCTTTTTAACAGTTATACTGTCAGGTGCCTGATCTAATGTAACAACAGGATTTACAGGTACAACATACTGTGTTTCATCATGGAACATAATAAAATCATCAATAGCAAACACTGTATCATCAGATGTTACACCAAAGCACAGGTTACTTACTGTAAAGCCATTTGGCTTTGTGTTCCAGGATGATGTTTTGTTAGTAAGATACCCGTCTTTTTCACGTAATCTTTGTGCCTGAATATTAGTATTCTTGCTGTAATCTAAAGAGAATTTTATCTGATACCACTCGCCGGGTGCATAGCTTTGTATTGATTTTTCGCTCTCCTCACCGGTTGTTTTATCATAAGTTACAAGATTAATCTCGCCTGTGCTTTTACCTTCATCAATAGGCTTGAAGCGAATCAGGGGAATATTGCCCTCTTCTGTTTCTGCAAAAATTTCCATAGCACCTGTTGTTCGGATACTGATATTAATTTCATTTTTCATCATAACAACAGGGTTTGGATTTGTGAATTTCAAGTAAGAACCGGCAACACCTTCACATTCTAAAACATTACTGTGAGTAGTTTCTACACCGTCTCTTAAAATTGGTGAATCATCTGTTACAAGTTCACAGGTCAAACCGTTAATACTAAATTCATTTGACAAAGAAACATCGCCTTCAAAATCCTCACTAAACTGTGTTACAGTAACTGTTTCGGGAACTGGCTCAGGAACAGGTGAAACAACCTTGATTTTTACATTTGATGACTGGCAAGTTCCTCCCTGTGCTCCTCTTGCCTTGATATAGTAAACGTATTCGCCTTCTTTAAGGTCAGTTAATTTATATTGTAGTACTCCGCTATCTAATGACTCGAATGTGTAAACAGGCTGATCAACACCTTGCAGATAAAG
>JAZNGX010000167.1:0-4887 GCA_045576675.1 Clostridia bacterium
ACACACGAAAAAGAAGTATGAAGATTGCTCTTCATACTTCTTTTCCTGATACAAAAACATTTTTAATATTTATATCATCATCAAAAACAACAAAATCAGCTCTTTTTCCATTTGCAATTTTTCCGCAATCGTCTATACCCATAACACGTGCAGAGTTTTCCGTAAGCATTTTTACTGCATCAACAACAGATATACCAACCTGTTTAACCATAGTTCTTACAAGTCGGTCAGCAGTTGCAACACTTCCGGCAAATCCACTTCTGTCAGGCATTTTGCAAACTCCGTCTTCTATGATGCACTCCGTTGCCTCAGTAATTCTGCCAAGCAAGGTTTTTCCGTCAGGCATACCTGCTCCACGCATCGCATCAGTTACAAGACAAATATTATTAACACCTTTATGCTTTACTATCAGCCTTAAAAGCTCAGGAGGCAAATGACATCCGTCAGCAATTATTTCAACCGACACATCATCAAACAAATATGCAGATTCTATAACACCAAGCTTTCTGAACCCACCGTGACGTGTTATTGTTGACATACCTGAATACAAGTGAGTAACAAGCTTACAACCATTTTTGTACGCCTGCTCAACATCCTCATACACAGCGTCACTGTGTGCAACAGATGAAATAACACCATTGCTTTTTAAAAATCTGCAAAACTCATCACTTCCGTCAAGCTCAGGTGCAAAGCTCCAACGAATAATTACATTCTTACCTGCATTGTATATTTCAGCATAATCATCATTTGCCGGATTTAATATATAATCAGGATTTTGTGCCCCGCACTGTGCGAGCGAAAAGTACGGCCCTTCAAGATGTGCTCCGGGTATATTACTCTTGCACAGCTTATTTTCTATAACCTTGCGTAAATCATCAAAAAACTCCATAAGAGTTTGCTTTGAGCACGCAAGTGTTGTTGGAAATATAGTTGTAGTTCCATGTGAAAGATGCATTTGTGCAGCTTTAACTATCGCATCAGAACCACCATCCATAAAGTCGTAGCCTCCGCCACCATGAACGTGAATATCAATAAATCCGGGGCTTACATAGCAATCCTTTGCATCATATGTCAAATCACAAGGCATAGTTTTCTCGGTAACAGAAAGAATTGAATTGTCAAAATATACATTTCCATTCACTATACCCTTATCCGTTATTATTCTACCGTTAACAATACCGGTAATCATACAGCTGCCCCTGACTTGTCATCAACAAACAAATGCCAGTCGTTGTGCTCTTTTAAAAGTGTGGCAGGAATTAGATTTGTTGTTTCCTTGCTTTCCAAGGTCATACGTATAGCATTTTCCTTCACTGCGTGAGGTACTGCAGAAATTATAACCTTGCTCTGCATAATTCTGTACGGTGTCATACTGATAGCCTGTGCAGGAACATCATCAACAGTTGCAAACCAACCTTCGCCAACTTGTTGCTTACGGCACTTTTCATCAAGATTAACAACTATGTAAGATTCTTTTGTATCAAAATCAGCCGGCGGGTCGTTAAATGCAATATGAGCATTTTCACCTATTCCAATCAACGCAACATCGATAGGTGCTTTTGTAATTTCTTCAGTAAGATATTTTATAGTTTCTTCAGGATGGTTACCATCTACAAAATATGCTTTTTTAAGATTAACAAGATTTGCAAAGCGTTCTTTCAAATACTTTCTGAAGCTTGCAGGATGCTCCTCAGAAATATCAACGTATTCATCAAGGTGAAACATTTCAACCTTTGACCAGTCAACATCCTCGTTAATCATAGCCTGAATTGTTTCAAACTGAGATGCACCAGTTGAAAGAATGATACGTGCTACCCCATTTGCTTCGATAGCTTCTTTGATTTTCTGTGCTGCAAATTTACCTGCATTTATGCCAAGTTCTTTGTAATCCTTACTCTTTATAATGTTCATATTGCCCTCCCTAATAATTCTTTAATATTTACAGGCATACCTGTTTTAATAGACTCATTTCCCGCAATACCAACCATAATGCTCTTTATGCCGTCAATATGCGAAGCTGCACGCTTTAAAGGGTCGTTGCCCTTGGGCGCAAAAATATCATCCAGAAGCTGCGGGTCTGCTCCGCCGTGACCACCTTCAATTTTATCCGTTTCAACAATATAAGAAGGTGCAAACATAGGATAAATTCTTATTGTTGTTCCAAGATTTAGTCCCTCGTTTTCACTGTCTCCTTCACCGCTTACGTATACGTTGTCAAGCACATCTACTTCAATTCTGCCCTTTGTACCATTCAAGGTTACACGATGTCCCTCGATAGGAGAATATGCACTTAAGGAATATGACATTTGTATGCCGTTTTCATAACGAACAAGCAAATTCATTGTGTCCTCAATATTTATGCCGTCACCAAAAACACTTTGGTCACGATAATATCCGTCTTCATGCTCGGCATTAAGATACATTCCTTCGAGATTCTCGTTGCCCTCCATTTTTAATGCAAACGGATCATCCTTTGCATTTTCGCTACCATAAGCACGTGAATAGAACTTTGTTACGCCACGATTTTCAGCATTTTCTCTTCCATAAAACTTCAAATCCCCAAATGCAAAAACCGTTTCAGGAGTTGAATCAAGCCAGAAGTTTATCATATCAAAATGATGTGTGGACTTATGTACTAAAAGTCCTCCGCTGTTTCTCTTGTCTCTGTGCCAGCGTATGAAATAATCAGCACCGTGAGAAGTATTCAAATACCATTCAAAATGTACCTGAGTTATATCACCGATAATGTTCTGCATCAAAAGCTCCTTTACCTTTGAAGCATGTGGTGTATAACGATAGTTAAATGTTACTGTAAGATGCTTCCCTGTTTTTTCAATAGCATCAAGAATTTCACGAGCTTTGGGTGCATCAGTTGTCATAGGTTTTTCGCTGATAACATCATATCCAAGCTCCATTGCACGAACTATATACTTGTGATGTGTTCTGTCAACACTTGTTACAATAACCTTGTCAGGCTTTTGTTCGTCAAGCATTTTCTCAAATTCGTGAGCACCATAAATTGTTACAGGTGCAGCACCGAATTTATCATAGATAACTTTATTTGCAAATTCGCATCGTGTTCTGTTAACATCGCAAAATGCAGCTATCTCACAGGTGTCACTATATGTTCCAGCGAGTGCTTCGTAATACATTCTTGACCTACTGCCGACACCTACAATTACAAATTTTTTCTTTGACATTTTATCACCTCTACGATATATATTACAGCAATAAAAAAACAATTTCTATAATATTTTTAACTTTTTTCAAGAAAAACTATTCTTTTTTTTACTTTTGTGATATAATAAATGAAATAACACAAATTAACTTCAGGATGTGAATATATGGAACTATTCAAAAAACTTGAAACATCATTTGCAATTGAAAAGCATATCGGCTCGCAGCCTGTTAACAACAGTCATTTTCACTCACATCACGAGCTTTACTACCTTATTGATGGTAACATAAATTATCTTATCGGCAACAGTGTTTATAATATAAAAAAGGGGACTCTTATAATAATCCCTCCGAACACCTTGCATAAAAGCACTGATATGTTAAGTAACGAACGCACAAGAATACTGATTTCTGTTGATAAAAGCTTCGTAACAGAATTTAATTCTGCTGTTTTGGAATGCCCGGATGTTTTGTTTTATAAAATACAAACAAACAGCCGTGTACACGATATTTTTTTGCAATTGCTGGATGAAACGAAAAAATATAATGACATTGTGATGCAAAAAGCACTTTTGTATGAACTGCTTGTACTGCTGTCACGAATGAAAGCACAGGACACTGTTTCTATAGACAAAATTATGCAAAATACAAGGCTATCTGAAATTATAAGCTATATAAACGCTGAATATGCATCAGATATAACATTAAGTCTGCTTGCAAAAAAATACTATACCAACGCAACATACTTAAGTCGCATTTTCAAGGAATACACGGGCTTTACCTTTTCTGAATATCTTAATAAATACAGAATTGCAAAAGCGGCAGATGTATTAAAAACAACTGACAAAAACATTACTGAAACTGCAATTGCCACAGGCTTTAATTCGTGCAACCACTTTTGCAAAACATTTAAAAGCATAATGGGTGTTTCACCGCTTCAATACAAAAAAAGCATCATTTAAAGCAAAACCTCAGCATTGGTGCCATAGAATATATCGTCACGATTGCTTATAAATTTGCAAAATTCCTCAAATTTATAAAATGCATCTGACCAATAATCAAATTCATATGCATGACCCCATACATAGAAAATCTGTGGCTTATCTGATTTAAGCTCAGCAAATTCATGAGCCATTTTTATAAGACGTTCATGCTCCATTGTGCCATATACATTGGGCTTAAAGCGGTAAAGATTATCCTGCAAATCAAAACTGTCAGTATTTATGACAGTACGGCTGTACTTGATTTTTGTTTTGTTCTTTAATATTTCTGCAACTCTGTCGTCATTAGATCCGTTAGGATATGCCATACCCACAACGTCATAACCAACAAGCTTTTCTAAATTAATTCTGTCCTGTTCCACCTGTCTTATTATTTCTTCTTCAGGAAGTTCTGTAAGTGTCGGATGTGTAAGCGTATGTACAGCAACCTCATGCCCCTCATATATTTCTTTTACATTTTCAGGTTTTATTTTATAGTGTGCTATTCTTTGATTTTCTCTTATAAGTATACCATTTTTTCCTAACAGCTCTGAGTTAAGATTAAATGTACATTTAAGACCATATCTGTTAAACAACTCTATAAGTCTTATATCCTGTGATACACCATCATCAAAGCTGAATGTTACTGCTTTTAATTTCCCGTTCCACATATCAATTCTCCTTTACCAAACATTAAAGCCACAGAAAAATCTGTGGCTTCAAAAAAATT
>JAZNGX010000168.1:0-3108 GCA_045576675.1 Clostridia bacterium
GTTGTAAATTTATATGTCTTATTACAAAAATGGCAGTCAACCTCTGTGCCTTTGTCATCATCAATTATGGACTGCAAATCCTTTCTTCCGATAGAAATCAACGCACGCTCAACACGCTCGGTGCTGCAGTCGCATTTATAAGACGGCGTTTTTTCATTTAATATTCCAAACTTAACGCTGCCCATAAGTGCTGCTATCATATCCTCGGGGCTGTAACCCATATCAACCATTTTACTTACAGACGGCAGACTTGCAATATTGTTTTCAATCTCAGTTATTATTTTTTCGTCATCAGGGTCGTGACCGGGCATCATTTGTATAACATAGCCGCCGGCACATTTCGGCACGTTGTCCACATCAACAAGAACGCCCAATGCCATTGCGGTTGGGATTTGCTCACTTGTTGCATAATAATATGTAAGGTCCTCGGCAATCTCGCCCGAAACAAGCTCAACCTGACCGGTATACTGTCCGCCATTTTTGCCATTGTCACGCACAACGCTCAGATACCCTTTTCCGATACCACCGCCCACGTCAAGCTTACCCTTGCTGTTAAGGGGAAGAATTACTGCAGGGTTTTGGATATAGCCCTTAACCTCTGCACGGGAATTGCCGACAGTCAGCACAGTCCCAAGCGGGCCGTCTCCTTTAAACTGAACAGTAACGGAAGCATCCTCTTCCTTCATCATAGCACCCATAATAGCGGTAGCAGTGAGTGTTCTGCCAAGAGCAGCACTTGCCACGGGCAGACACTGATGAATTTTTGCTGCTTCTCTTACAAGCTCTGTTGTTACGGCAGCGTAAATACGAAAACCACCATTATCAGTTAATGCAACAGCTATTTTATCACTCATAATAATTCCTCACTATCAAAAAAACAGCCTTCAAATAATTGAAGGCTGTTTTGATTTAACTTTATATATATAGTCCACGTACAACTACAAATTAAAGTTTTGTTACATTTGCGGCCTGCGGACCTTTAGCACCTTCGATTACTTCAAATGAAACCTCTGCACCCTCGTCCAATGATTTGTAGCCATCCATAGCAATTGCTGAGAAATGCACAAATACATCTGTACCGTCATCGCTTTCAATAAAGCCATAACCTTTTTCTGCGTTAAACCATTTAACTTTACCTTTTTGCATTTACTTTTCCTCCTAAAACTAAATACATAACCAAATTCAGGTTACTGACACAGTATATCACAGGTGTTGTAAATTGTCAACAAAATTTTTTCGACACAAATATTATTTTTTCGGCTTTTTTGCTGTTACAATCGACTTTTCCCCAATTGACTTTTTCAACAAAAGCCAAACCCGCATTTTCCATATAATCCCTTAATTCACTCTCTGTATAGCCTCTTTGGACGTGTTGCTCGTCAAATCTTTTGTACATTCCGTCCTGCTCTGCAAAAAATGTAAGGAATTGCTCGCTTATGTTATTTTTAGGATTAAAATAATTTTCCCAAGTGTAAAAAACCCCGTTTTCATCATAAACAAAGGTGTTGTTTCCTAGCACGGTTTTTAATTTATAAACAGTGTTTATATCAAATATAAACAATCCGCCCGGATTTAAATAGTTGTGAACAAGCTTAAAAAGCCTCTTTAAATCACGCTTGTCCGTAATGTAATTAACAGCGTCAAGCGTGCATACAATTGCATCAACTGTACCGTACAGCTCAAACTCCGTCATATCCTGACACAAAAAGCGTACATCAGGATACTCCGATGCTTTTTCGTATGCAACAGACAGCATCTCCTCTGACATATCAATGCCTATCATATCGTAACCACGCTTTGCAAGCTCAACTGTAAGACTGCCGGTTCCGCAGGCAAGGTCAAGCACAAGCTCAGGCTTTATGCCGTTGCGCCTGAAAATATCTTCAATTTTATCCGCAATAGCACTGTAATCCTGATTTATAAGCCTGTCATAAACAAAGGCAAATTCGCCGTAGCTTTCCATAATGACATTATCCTTTCAAACGCTTTAATACTGTGTTGTATCCGTCGTCACCGTGATTTAAGCATCGTGCAACACGGCTGATGGTTGCAGAGCTTGCACCTGTTTCCTTTGCAATGTCGCTGTAGATTTCATTTTTGTCCAGAAGCTGAGCAACAAGCATTCGCTGTGCCATTGCATTAAGCTCTGAAATGGTGCATAAATCGTTGAAAAACTTGTGACATTCCTCTACGGTTTCGAGTGTAAGTATCGCTTTGTATAAATTGTCCAATGATGCTTTTTCATTCATATTTCTCACCTGCTATTTTATTTTTTCTTTGTGCAATAAAGCCTGCTATCACGCCGGACAGCATCAGCATAATCCACATAACCACAATTCCGTTCCAGCCTATTTTCTCAACTGTAAAAGAAAATACAATGTTGGCAGCAGATGCCGCAACATATCCGCTGAAATCAAGCACTCCGTTTATGGTAGATACCATACCGCTCTTTCCCTGACTTGGAATATATACACTCCATAGCAGTGCAGATGCACAACTTACAGACATCAGAGCAATAAGCGTCAACGCAACGTTTATATACGGATTGGTAATAAGCAACACCCCTGTAAAGAATAATGTTGCAGAGGCAAAAGAGTATTTTACCATTTTAACGTCGTTATCCTTAAACCATTTTAATATTATCAACGACACAAACGGCACAAACGAACGCACAAGTGCAATTACCGAAAAAATCATATTTGCTGCATCTTTATGAAAGCCTGTCCGTTCTGTAAGATATGTAGGTAACCAAAAGTTTATAGATGCCGCCGAAATCTCAACAAGTGCACCGACAAACATATAAAATATAAAATTTTCAAGCTTAAATACTGACCATATATTCTTTTTATCGGCACTCTTTTTTGCAGCAGCAACAACTATATCGCCCTTTTTTTCAAGTATGCTGAGGGCAGTGTACGCACAAGCGGCAATAATGATGCACGACAAGCCTGAAGCAACAAAGGTCATTCTCCAGTCAAAAAACATAGCGAAAATGCTTGCTATAAGCGGTCCGGCAAATGATGCAAAGCTAAAGAATACGTTGCATATTCTTGCGTATGCAGGCAGTGTGTTTTCAGCTATGGTTTTTACCAGAGGCCCTCTTAACAT